>JAGFIQ010000147.1 GCA_024103495.1 Aridibacter famidurans | reverse complement strand
TGCTGAAGATCGCCGCCGACGAAACGCCGTCGAAACAATTGCCGTGGTAAAGTATCCGTAATCTCATACAGTTGCCTAAAGCCCGTCCGGGCAAACATTTAAGAGTAGAGGCCGGGCAGGCAATCGTCAAGGAGGGCGTTTAACAGATGTCAGAAGAGATCAACGTAAGGATCGCCGAGAAAAAGGACATCGATTCGCTGGTCGCTTTCAACCAGGCGATGGCTCTTGAGACCGAGGGAAAGAATTTGCTCGACGAGGCGATTCGCGGCGGGGTCCGGGCGGTCTTCGAGGACCGCGGAAAGGGATTCTACGTCGTCGCCGAGAACGCCGCGGGAGAGATCTCCGGCGGGCTTATGATCACTTTCGAATGGAGCGACTGGAGGAACTCCTGGTTCTGGTGGATACAGAGCGTTTACGTGATCCCGGAAGCCCGGGGGAAGAACGTGTACCGGAAGCTCCACGAGTACGTCCGGGACCTTGCGAAGAAGCGGGACGACGTTTTCGGCTTCAGGCTGTATGTTGAGAAAGGGAATGAAGCGGCTCAGAACGTCTATCGGAAGATGGGCATGGATGAAACGGACTACCGGATGTTCGAAGAGGCGATATAAGAAACGGGCTGTCTGAAGAGCACTTCGAGGAATTCTACGGTCTCGGTTGGGCCGTCCTTCGGCGTAGAGACGACCATCAGTTGCGCCCCGTTTCAACGGGGGGATTACGTGCCTATTGTGTTTTTCCAAGTCCTTGCTTGCGAAGAAGCTCTTCTTCGGCTCCGTAGGAGCCCGATGTCTGTAGCAGGACGACCTGCATATCTATCAGCGCTCCGTTAGGAGCGCAATCTGCTCAAGTAACATTCATCCCCGACGGGGCTGGGATCATCGTCCGCGAACCGATGCTACAGACATTTGGCTCCTACGGAGCCGGCAGGCCGCAATCGTTGCGAGCTATCCATCATCCGTACATCTCGGGCCACGAGAAGTAACAATCGATACAACTTTCCGGACAGCCTCCAACTGATGGCCCCCCTCGTTCCCGCCGGTCGAATCTCTCGAAACTTAAAAACAAAAGAGACTGCCCTTTCAGACAGCCTCTTTGTTCCGAAGCATTCCGGATTCTCAACTGGCGGAAGCGGTCGGAGGGTAGTAGAAGGTCCTGTGCGTCACGAGTTTGTCTGTGTCGAACCTTTTCCGGGCACCGCAGGACACGCAGCTCCGATAGCCGACTTTGCCGTCCGAGAACGGACGGCTCAGGTTCTTGTGCCGGCAGCCGAATAGCAACGCGATCACTCCCATCCGCTTGCCGAATACTTCTCGTTCCATCGCACCTTTTGAAGACTCAATACTTCTCTTCAAGCTGATCATTGCTCTCGACCTCCTGCTTTTCAGATTCTCCGTGTAGCTTTTCAAAACTCGTAACGCGAAAATCATTCCTGTTTTCGTATCAGACGCTGAAACAGATGTTTTCCGGACGATCGCGGTCGGGGAACGGCATACCCAAAGATGACTTGCGCCCGGTTTGAGTTAATCCTGCCCGTCCTGTTAAATGCTGATGTGGAGAAGGTATCGGAAGAACGTTTTGCGCAATTGTGCGAAGGGATCGCTCGCGACCGCGACGCGATAATCCGTCATAATCCGATCGGAACGGACGAAGAAATACTCCTCTGGATGCTCCTGAGCGTTTTGATAAGCTATCTTAGTCTTTCCGAGATGGAGACCCCGTGCTTTACTGGTGTTCCGGACGCTGAAACGTACAGAAAGGCCATCAGGCACGTACTAAAGGACCGGCGGGAGACGGATTTCGACATCGAGCCCTTTCTTGAAAGATTTTCAACCGCAGAGAACGCAGAGAACGCAGAGGGAGGAATACGGGCGTTTGAGGACGAAGACAAATAGTATTCTCTGCGCTCTCTGCGATCTCTGCGGTTCAAATCTCTTATGATCATTAAGAAGTTCACCATCACACCGTTTCAGCAGAACACGCGGGTCGTAGTATGCGACGAGACCTGCACCGCGATCTGCATCGATCCCGGCGAGGCGAACGACGATATCGTCTCGTTCATAAACGCCAACGGCTACACCCTTCAGGCGATTACGCTGACCCACGCTCATCTCGATCACGTCGGAGGCACACCCGCGCTGCACGAAGAATTTCCGGAAGCCGAGGTGATCATTCACAAGGATGACGAAGAGATGTATCTGAATCTTCCACTCCAGCCGCTGATGATGGGTATCCCGCAGGCGCAATTGAAGCCTTTGAAAATGGACTACGGCGAGCCTCCGAAGCCGACGAGATATTGGGAGAACGGCGAGATCTACGAGGTGGGCGAGCTCCGGTTCAAGGTCCTGCATTGTCCCGGGCATACGAAAGGCCACGTCGTACTCGCAGAAGAGACGGAGAAGAGGGTGTTCGTGGGAGACTGTCTCTTCGAGAACTCGATCGGCCGGACGGATCTGCCCGGCGGATCCTACGACGAGCTGATGGATTCCATCAACAACAAGATCGTACCTCTTGGAGACGACTTCACGGTCTATTCCGGCCACGGTCCGGAAACGACGATCGGCAGGGAAAGATCCTCGAATCCATTCCTCACAGGCGTCTATCAGCCAACAAAAGGCCGGTTCATCTGAACGATCTCAGCGCCGCGTCACATACGTGTTGTAATATCCCCTGAGCGCGGCGGCGATCCCGAATGTCGTCGGACCGTAGGCGACCCTCCAATCCGCACCGAGTGAGGCATTTCCTACCGCGTACAGATATCGGTTCGCGCGCGAATCGTATTTCTGGAACAGATTGTGATCCTTTTTGAACTTTGCCCACCGCGAGCTCTGATACTCTGGAGAGTTCACAAAGCCCCAGAAAACGCTCAGACGACTGCTCGGATTGCTGTCGATCTTTGCTGCCCAGCCGCTGACAACCGCGGCCGATTCCGGAGCCCGACCGAGCACTCCGGTGTAGAGCGAACTAACAAAGACCGTCGGGCTCGCTCCCCAGTTGATTGCGTTCGGGTTCGGGATTGCCTTTGATTCATACGGCATAGCGGCGATGGCCGCGGCCGCGATTAAAAGAGAAAAGAACCTTGCCTTAAGTTTCATATAGCTCGCCTCCTTACTTGGCTTCATTTGTCTTGTTCGGGGAAGCCTCGGGCCGCATCTGTGCGCTGACCCGAGCCCATCGCCGCTTTGCACTTCTTCAGAAGAAGTTCCAGGCTCACGGGCTTCTCAAGCGCGCTCGAGAAGCCCGCGGTCCTGGCCTCCGAATTGAGCGCGTCGGTGAGGTAGGCCGAGATCAGAATGAAACCCGTGCCCCGGCCGGCACCCATCTCTTTCATCACCTCGAGACCGTTCCTGCCCGGCAATTTGTAATCGCAGACCACGAGATCGGGACCGTCCCTTCCGGAGTGCGCATCCTCGAGCGCCGATTCGCCGTCCGCAAACTCGCGGACGTTGAATCCCTCGCGTTTCAGGAAGCGCGAGAGTCCCCGCCTCTGGATATCATCGTCCTCGATCACGAATACGAGCGGCGGCCGGGCTTCGGGCTTTGAACTGTCTATGGTTTGCATCTGTGCGCACCGACCCTCTTTCGCTACTGCCTTGCGGGAAGCGGCTTATCGCCCGCCACGCCAAACGTGTCTACACGCCATCCGCCCGTGCTGAGCCTCTGCCACCATTCGCCGTTCCGGAAGATCGCGATGTCGCCGATACTGTCCCCGTCGTAGTCGCCGGGCACGGGGATGTCGCCGGGGCCACCCCAGGCAATGATCTGGACTCCCACGGTGCTTTGCAGCAGATACCAGCCTCCGTTCGACGGCCGGAAGACCGCGATGTCCACCTGCCCGTCTCCGTCATAGTCCGCCGGTACGGGAATGTCGTTGGAAAGGCCGAACGGGACCGCGTCGAAGTTCTGGTTGGGAATTCCCGTCGGGCGCGCGATGTACCACGTCCCCTCGCCGGGCCTGTAAACCGCCAGGTCGTCCTTGCCGTCGCCGTTGAAATCCATCACGAGCGGTATGTCGCCGGAGACGCCGAACTGATGGACCTGCGCCTGGCCGTCCGAGCTCTGCAATATGTACCAGGTCCCGTTCGAAGGCCTGAAAACTGATATGTCGTCCTTTCCGTCGCCGTCATAGTCGAGTCCGACCGGAATGTCGCCGGGGACTCCCCACTGGGCCGCCATCACAGGTCCGCCTCCGCTCGGGAGAATGTAGAAATCGGGCTGGTCCGGAGCGGCTGTCGCGCGGAATATCGCTACATCGACATTGCCGTCACCGTCGAAGTCGCGAGGCACCGGCACGTCCGTGCTTATCCCGAACTTGATCGCGGAAAAACCGTCCGTAGATGAGGCAAAGTACCAGACACCGCTCGAGGGCCTGAAGACGGAGACATCGGTCCTGCCGTCGCAGTCGCGGTCGACGATCACGTTGCCACCCGGGCACGCGAGCGGACGAAGGACGGCGACACGGTCAGCCGACGAGTGCCCGACGACTACCTGCTTGAATACCGGATCGTATACGAATCGCATCGAGTTTCCGCCGGTCGGTATCGTACCGATCACGCTGGTATTTTGCGGGATCGGCCCTGTCGAACCGCTGGTGAGATCCACGTACGTGACCGCCCCGACGTTCTGGCCGGGAGTTCCCAGGTTGGAAGACTGGGGCTGGGACCAATTGTCGCTGCCGATAATAAAGTCCCCGTTCGGGAGGTGCGCGAGCCCGCGGTTTCCGAGATCGTCACCTGCCGTCGTTCCTACGATCGAGTTCGAAGCCGAAACGGGACCGAAACATCCTTCAGGACCGCAGGACGTGATCGCCCCCGCATCGACGACACCTCCGTTGTCCCAACGGCTTGATTTGATCAGATAACGGCTGCCGCTGACCACGCCGTCTTCGGCCACGTTGTCGTTCGCTGAAGTTCCGATAAGCGAATTGGCGGCCCCGATCGTGCCCGAGCATCCGCCGACGCCGTTGCAGATCGTAGCGGCGCCCGCGTTGGTCGCTCCGCCGTTGTCCCAGTCGCGGGAAAGGACGACGTAGCTGCCGTTGGAGAGCGTCAACAAGCCGCTGCCGCCTACGCGGTCGTTCGCGGTGGAACCGATAAGCGAGTTTGAAGAACTCACGGCGCCGACCGGACATCCTCCGGCGATCCCTGTGCAAAAGGTGACAGCCCCTCCGCCGGCAACGCCGCCGGTATTGGCGAACTCGCTGACGATAACCACGTTTCCGTTGGCGAGCTCGTAGGCCTCGTTTCCGATCACGTCGTTGGCGTTCGTCCCGACGAGCGAGTTGCCCGGCCCGACCACGCCGATACACCCGATCGTGCCGCTGCAGAGTGTTACTGCGCCGGCCTCGTTCGCGGCGCCGTTGTCCCAGTTCCTGCTGAGGAGGAGGTAGTTCCCGTTCGAGAGCGCCATCCCCGAATTTCCAACCACATCCGAGGCGGTTGCGCCAACCATAGAATTCGCCGTGGTTACCGGTCCCGTGCAGGTCCCATTCCCGAGACAGAACGTCGCCGCGCCGGCATTGCTGGCGGTCGCGCTGTTCCAGCTAAGGCTCATCGCGACGTAATTGCCGTTGGCAAGCGGAATCACGAATCCGACGTTGTCCCCGAACGAGGTCCCGTAGAGAGAGTTATCGATCGTAACCGGCCCCGTGCATCCGGTATTCCCGTCGCACCAAGTAACTGCACCGGCATCGAGGTCGTCTGGAGTATCCCAGAATCGGCTCCCGACCACGTAGTGTCCGTTCGCAAGCAGGAATGCGCCCGCGTTCCCCACCTGATCGCTCGTTGCAGTCCCGACAAGCGAGTTCGCGGCGCTTACCTCGCCGATACAGCTCCCGTCTCCGAGGCAAAAGGTCGCGGCTCCGGTGTCCGTCGCAGCACCGTTCCAAAGATTGCTCGCCACAACGTAGTTCCCGTTTCCGAGTGGAGTGATCCCGCTCCTGCCGATCTCGTCATTTGCGGACGAACCGACCAGAGAGTTGGCGGACGAGACCGCCCCAAGCGGACATCCCGCGGTTCCCGAACAATGGGTCACGGCGCCGGCATTGGCGCCTCCCTTGGCGTCCCAGAACCGGCTGGAAATGACAAAATCGCCGTCAGAGAGCACGAATATCTCGCGGCCGACCCTGTCGTCGGCCGTCGTTCCGATCAATGCATTTGCCTGAGTTACGTTTCCTGTGCATCCCGTGATCCCGCTGCAGAAGATCACCGCGCCAACATCCTGTTCGCCTCCGTTGTCCCAGGAGTCGGCAAGAACGACGAAGTTCCCATTCGGAAGCACGTTCAAGTTCGAACCGATGCTGTCCTCGGTCGAGCCTCCAACCAATGAATTGAGAAACGTGATCTGCGAAGGACATCCCGTCGTACCGCTGCAAAGCGTGACCGATCCGACATCCTGTGTTCCGGCGTCGTCGAAGCTGTACGTCCCGACGACGAAATTGCCGTTCGGAAGGATGAGAATGTCGTTGCCGCCGATCTCATCGTTCTCCGAGCTCCCTGTCATCGTGCTGATCAGGGCTCCGGTCCTCCCGTTGAACAGATGAACCGCGCCCACGTTCTGCGCCCCGCCCGGATCGTCAAACGAAGAATCGGTTACGACGATGTTCCCATTTGGGAGAACATAGACTTGCGACCCGAAGTCCTGGCTTCCGGCCGGGGTCGGAAGGTCGAACGTCACCTGGGGGTGAACAAAGGAAGCGAAGAGAAGGATTGCGAAGGAGGCTGAAGCGAGCCTGAACATCTGCATTACTTTCATCACGGAGCACCTCTTTTTGGAGAAATTACCTTTGAGGTGAATGAAAGCAGCCGCTGTTCCGAAGTCGCAGTGAGACTCCGCAAAAGAGTTTAGTCGTTGACCTGCAATGACTTGCAGGAGGCCGGGCAGGCGCTCCGGACAGCCTGATATTTCGTGGGTCGTAAAGTCCGGTTTACAGTCTGAAAAGCGAGGGCAACAAAATGTCACTCGCCGGGCGAGGCTTCGGAGGGATCGCGGGAGAGGCCGTACTCATTCATCTTCGAATGCAGCGCGGGACGCGAAAGCCCTATGTCTTCCGCGGTCTTTGAAATGTTCCACCTGTTCTTCTCGAGATTGTCGAGAATGAACCTGCGTTCGAAATCCGCCACAAGCTTACCGCGCGCCGCCTTCAATCCGCCGTCGGTGTCGGGCTCCGGACCCGCGGCCCCGACAGACGCTCGAAATGTCGCCGGAAGGTCCTTCTCGGTAGCGGTCCCGCCGGTCGCGGTCACGACCAGCATCTCTACAAGGTTCTCAAGCTCCCTGACGTTCCCGGGCCATTTATGGCGTTCGAACGCTGAAAGAACACCCGGACCGAAGTGAACCTCGCGTTGCTTCGCCTCATTGAACCTCTCCAGAAAATGACTTGCGAGCAGCCGCACGTCGCCCCCGCGATTCCGAAGCGGAGGAACCTCCAGCGAAGCGACAGCGAGCCGGAAATACAGGTCGCTGCGAAATTGGCCGTCCGATACCAGTTCGGACAGATCCTTGTTCGCGGCCGAGATAAGGCGAATGTCCACCCGTTTCGAATCTGTGCCGCCGACGTGCCTGACCTCTTTCTCCTCGATCGCCCTCAGAAGCTTGGCCTGTGTTTCTTTCGGCATCGACGAGATCTCGTCAAGGAACAGGGTCCCGCCGTCGGCCGCCTCGAACAGGCCCTTTTTGCTGCTCGACGCGCCGGTGAATGCGCCTTTCTCGTGGCCGAACAGCTCGCTTTCGATCAGGTTCTCGGGAAGCGCGGCGCAGTTCACCGCGACGAACGGTTTGCCCGCCCTCGGCCCGTTCTGGTGGATCGCGCGTGCGAATAGCTCCTTACCCGTGCCGCTCTCTCCCAGGATGAGTACTGAGATATCTCGGTCGCGAGCAAGCGGACGGAGGCGTTCGATCTGTTCGCAAAGCGCATCGCTCTCTCCGATGATGCCCTCAAGGCCGAACCGCCGGTCGAGCTCTCCCTTTAGCCTTGCATTCTCTTTCGCGAGGCTTCCGCTCTCGATCAGCTTGCGTGCCTTGATCGCGATCTCGTCAAGCCTCGGGGGCTTGCAGATGTAATCGTCGGCGCCGAGTTTCATCGCCTCGACCGCCGATTCGACGCTTGCGAACGCGGTAAGCATCATCACGGGAACGCGGGATCCGCGGCCCCTGATCTCCTTCAGGAACTCCGTGCCGTCCATCTCCGGCATCTTGATGTCGGTTATGACAAGGTCGAAGTCCTCCCGCGAGCATTCGTCTAGACCCTCTCTGCCGTTTCTGCAAGCGGTGACTTCAAACCCTTCGCGCTGCAGGTGCAGCTCGATCGGCCTGCGGATGTCGCTTTCGTCATCGATCAGAAGTATTCTTCCCATTTCCGTCCACCGAAACACCTTTCGCCGAATCGCCATTTGCCGCCGGTAGGATCACCGTGAATTCACTGCCTCCGCCCGGGGAGCTCTCGACAGAGATCGACCCTCCGTGAGCGGCGACAATGTTGGAGGCGATCGCGAGCCCAAGGCCGCTGCCTCCCGAACGCGTCGAGAAGAACGGATAGAAGATACGCGTGCGATCGTCTTCGCTGATCCCGCAGCCGTCATCGGCGACGGTCACGGATACGTTCGATCCGCCTTGTCTTGCGGCGACCGACACGTGTCCTCCCTCCTCAACCGCCTCGACCGCATTGAGTATCAGGTTCAACAACACGCTCCGGAGAAGTTCCGGATCGCCGTTCACCCTGGATTCGGATCCGTCATCTTCGACCGTCACAGCGACGCCTTTCTTTTCGGCTTCCTCCGCCGAATAAGGCACCGTCCCGCGCACGAGCTCCCCGATGTTCACCTCGCCCTTGGTAAGAACAGGCGTGCGGTAATACTGCTTCAGGTTCGCGAGCATTTCCAGGAAGCCTTCGAGCCCGCGCTGGATCTCTTCCAGGTATTCGCGCCGCGGGTCGTCCCGATCGATCTCCGAATCGAGATATTGTATCCACAGGCTGATCCCGCTGATCCGGTTCTGTATCTCGTGCGAGATCTCCGACGTCAGCTCTCCTATCGTGGCGAGCTTCGCGGAACGAATCAGCCGCTCCTGGTAATCGCGCAGGTCTTCGGCCATCGTCCGAAACGTCGCCGCGAGGTCCTCGACCTCGTCCCCCGTCCGGACCTCGAGGTCGATATCGAGGTCGCCTTTCGCCACCTGTTGCGTCGCGCGGTCGAACTTCTCAAGCGGAACCGTGATCTTTCTCGCGAATTCGGTCGCAGCAAACAGGACCGCGGCGCCCGCGAGCAGAAGCGCGATCAGGAACACGATCTGAAACGATCGCGTCGCCGCGGAAACTTCCTCCTTCTCGATCACGCCAAGAAACCAGTTCTCGCCGGCCTGCGGCTCGTAGACCGTTCGCTGAAACGCTTCCGCGGGAAACACGGAAACGATCTGGCCCTCGCATTTCTCTTCCGGGGCCTCTGTCGGTCCCGCCCCTGCCTCGTCCCCCAGCAGCCGCGACGCTTCTGCGGCCAGATCGAGTTCCGCCACACAGTCTTCTTCGGGAACGCCTGCGAGCGCGCTCGCGAAGACCATCCCGCTGTCGTCGAAGAGGAACGCGGAAAGTCCTTCTCCCGCCAAGAGCGACCTCAGCCTGGTTCCGAATGCTTCGGTATTAAGGCTCAGAACGACGACGCCAAGGAACTCGTCTCCGACGATCCTTTCGGTAAGGACGGTGACCTTCTTGCCGTCCGCGAGTTCGCGCACGGGCGACTGGACCGAACCGCTGATCAGGGTCCTGCGGAAGAAATCCTCCGAGATCACGGACTGGGGCCCGGACCCTTCCGCCAGCCGACTGTAAGCCGCGAGTTCCGCGCCATCCCTTCCGAACAGGCGAAGGTCAAGATAATAGGGATTCTGGTCGAAGAACAGCTTCATTGCCGTCCTCGCGCCCGCCTCGTTGCCGTGCGCCAACGGTTCGACAAGGAAATCAACGACGGCGGGCACTCCCTTCAGAAGCGCCAGGTCCTTTCTGGCGGACCTGAGCTCCTTTCGCAGTTCCGCGACCGTCTCCGCCGCACTCTGGACTTTCTTTTCCGTGGAGGAGATCGCGTCGGCGCGGACAAAAAAGTAGTACGCCGCAAGCGCCGTCAGCAGAAACGGCGCGAGGATCAGCGGAAGCATATACCCGACGATCTTGTTCCTGAGTCTCACTGCCTGATCGAGTAGATCCTGATATCGTCGAAATAAGTCGGCGCGGAAGTGTAGCCGCCGAGTCCGATCGAACCGGGTTCGGTCTTCTCGTCCAGCCTCGCGCCGAGCAGACGTCGTCCTTCAATGTAATAGTCGACCTGCGTCGGCGTCACGACAAGTTTGAAGTCGTACCACTCGTTTCGCTGAAAGGGGAACCTTCGCTCGGCCACAGGCGTGCCGCCGAGCGGGCTTTGCCACGCCGCGTCGCCTTCGTCCTTGATGCTGAGCCACGCACCGACGCGGAACTGGTTTGTGACTGCGATCTGGCGCTTAAGGGAATCGCCGGAGCGTATGTAGATCGACGAAATGTAGTGAGCCACCGGATCAAGAAGGAACCGGCCCTCGAGAATGTAGCTTTCCGGCTCGCGAACGGGAGCGAAGGAAACGAAGTAATTGGCCTTTCCGGGAGCTGTCCCCATATACGCCCCGTTCACATTGAGCCAAAGTCCCTCTTCCTCGTCCCAGGCAGACTCTTCGCTGAAGTCGTCAGCAAACAGCAGAGACCCTTTTTCAGCCCGAAGCGGCTCCGGCGTCCGCGCCTGCTCCCTTTGCGGCGGCGCCTCGGGCCTGCCGTTTCCTGCCGAAACAACGCGGAAGACGAAATTTGAAGAGTCGTAGCCGATCTCACGCCAGGCGACAAGAACGTTCCCTTGATCGACCGGCCTGGCCGAGATCCCGGAAAGTTCCGATCCTCTGTTGCCTCCAATGACGGTTGAAGGCGACCAGTGGCGGCCACCGTCAGGGGAGTAGGAAACCGCGGCTTCTCCGAAAACGGTGTTTCGGCCCGTTCTCCAGAAACAAAAGAGTTCGCCTTCGGAGCCGACCGCGAGTCGCGGGTCCTTGTCGATCCCGGCGGTGACGTCGTTCAGCCGGACATTCTTTCCAAACGAAGTGCCGTTGTTCGCTGAGCTTGCGAAGTAGATGTTCCAGTCGTTGTCGCCTTCCTCGCCCGGGTCGCGGAAGTCCGAGAATGCCACATAAATGTCGTTGCCTGACGCGACCGCGGTGAAGTCTATCTGCCATACGTGAGCACCGTCGTCGTTGACCTTTCCGCCGGGCACCCAGTGCTTTCCTCCGTCATCAGACCAGGCGTACCGTATGTCGACAAGCGTCTTTCTGTCGCGCCAGTCTTCCCAAAAGACAAGCAGGCGGCCTCCCGCGCCGATGACCATCTGCGGATTCCATTGGTCGCCTTCGCGGAAGTCGAACTCTACAGGCTTGTTCGGGGTCCAGGTGCGGCCGCCGTCCGGAGAAGAGGAAAAGAACACCAGCGGAAATCCTTTTCTGTCGTCGACCCAGACGCAGTAGATCGAACCATCCTGGCCCTGATAGAACGAGACCGAGCCGTCTACAGTGGCGAGTTCGTCATTGACCTGTGCGGCCGGCCCCCAGCTGCGCTCCTGGTCGGTCCTGTACGCGAGCGTGATGTTCGAGCCCGCGAATCCCACGGCAGCTATGCCGCGTTCCAGGAGATAGATCCCGGGATCGGCACTTCCGGCCGAAACACCCGGGACCGGCCCGATCTTCTCTTCAGGAGAATATGATCCGCCCTCTTTGAACGACTGCCTGAAGAAACGTCCGATCGTATTGCCGTCCCTCGACTTTTCGTAGTGGACGACAGTTCTGCCGGATGGAAGGCTCTGGACACCTAAGGTCGAATAATCGACACCATGCTCGGGATCCGGAAAGGGCTGCCATTCGCCGAATGCGATATGCTCGAACCGAGGTTCGGGTGTTTCCGTGCTGCCGCTCACGGCGGACGATGCCGAATAAATGGCCGGGAGACCCGCGGCGATCAGCAGGCCGAGCATTCTTGTCCCGAGGCTGAAGAGGTTCACGGGCGGAATGATATCCGAACCGTTTTTCTATTGGAAGGTTTTACGGGCGCGTCATTTCGGATCCGCGCGGGCCCGCAAGACACTCAGATCTACCGTCTCCAGTTCTTCGGCCTTCCGAGACTTTCGCTCGACACCCCTCAGATTCGCGTCCAGAAACGCTGCTGTCTCTTCGGCGATGATCCTGAAAGCGTGTTCGGGCGCCAGGAGGCCATCGAGCTCAGCGGGTCTCTCGATCAGCGGAATGTCACTGAAGTAGCTGTGTTTAGAGCCTTTGAGGATCGCGACCTGCGGATTATTGAACGCTTCCAGGTAACGGCCCGCGATCTTCTCCGGGGCTCCCCGACCCCACTGCGAATTGAGCAGCAGCAGAAGAGGCTTTTCGGACGGCTTCGGCATTTTGCTGAGAAAGTAGAACACTCCGTCGAGGCTTACACAGGAACTGAACGCCGTGTACCGCAAACAAGAGTTGATCGCCGCCATCCCGCCCATCGCGTGACCCATCGCGGCGGCGCTCCCGGATTTGAACGCACCCTTGAGGATCCGGTCTGACTTGTTCAATTCGACGACCTGGAAGGCGACGAATGCCTGATCGGCGGCCATTACGTTCACTCCCTCGATCATCATCGAATCGATCTCGTCAGATTCCAGTGTATCCAGCGAGATCATGCCGTCCTCGAAACGGACGGGATCGCCGTCGGGAAATGCCACTCCCGGCCCCCAATACGAATGATCTATCGTTCCGACTATGTAACCCCTGCTGGCGAGTTCGCGCGAGATCGCCGTGTAGACGAATCGCGGGCTGTTCATCCCGTGCGAAAGCAATACAAGGGGAAGTCCATCGCCGGACTTCAGGGGCGGCGCATCCAGAAACGCGCCGGTTTCTGCCTGCGGGATCCCGCCCCAATACTTCTCGATACTCGCTTTTATGGACTCCAGATCCGGAACATAGGGAGCTTCTCTGCCCGAGCGGGCGGCTGTCGGATACCAGAACTGGACCGCCAAACGCCTGCGGTCACCGGCAGTTCCGGTCCAGGGCTCTTCCCTGGATTCGTCTGCGAAGAATCTCACGGTTGTCCCCACCCGATACTCGCCGGACGGTTCCGGGAGTCGCTTATCCATAGTGAACGACGTTGCGCATAGGACCAGGACGGCCGCGAAAATTAAGGACTGCAATTGGAAGTATCTGATTCTCATTTGCTTTTATTACACCGCGTGAGAAACGAATGTGACAGGGCCACGACTCCTGCGGGCCTCGTCCGGACCGAATCCATCGTGGTATGCTAGCCGAAATTTACTTTCAGAACTTTCTTGAGGAGGGACTATGAAAAGACTTCTGGCCGTCGCGGTATGGGCAGCGCTTCTAGCGTCGCAGTCGTTCGCGCACATCTCGCTGATAAAGGGCAGCGGGCACGGAAGAGATCAGCAGGCCAATTTCAGGCTTGAAAAGGTGAACGGCAACGTCTATGCGCTGTTCGGGCAGGGAGGAAACATCGGTGTTTCATTTGGCGAGGACGGCCTTCTGACCATCGATACGCAGTTCGAGAACGTCGCCGACAACATAAAGGCCCAGCTGAAGACGCTCGGGACCGACACGCCAAAGTTCGTGTTCAACACCCACTGGCACGGAGACCACACGGGCGGCAACACCGTTTTCGGACGCGACGCGATCATCATCGCGCACGAGAATGTTCGCGACCGCTTGCTGAACACCCTCGAGTTCAGAGGCCAGACACGCACGCCTACCCCTAAAGCCGGACTTCCGATGATCACTTATGAATACGGCCTTTCGCTTCATTTCAACGGTGAAGAAGTGAAGGCGGTCCATTTCAAGAAGGGTCATACCGACGGAGACACCGTGATCTTCTTTACGGGATCGAACGTCGCGCATCTCGGGGACGACTTTTTCGTGGGCCGGTTCCCGTTCGTGGATCTTGAGAGCGGAGGATCGGTCGAAGGGCTTGTGAGGAACATAGGATCGCTGATCCAGATGATCCCGGCGGACGCGAAGATCATCCCGGGCCACGGGCCGGTCTCCACGCTTGACGATCTGAAGGACTATCACCAGATGCTCATCGAAACGACTCTGATCGTTCGGAAGCAAATGGCGGAAGGAAAGACGCTCGATCAGATCAAGGCGGCGGGATTTGGAGACAGGTTCAAGGAAGCCGGATCGGGATTCATCAACACGAACGCCTGGATCGAGACGATCTACAGGAGCTATTCTCCGAAAATGGATGGGGAGTAAGCAGTGAGCGGTGAGCGGTTGGCTGCGAGCTGCCGGAGCGCACGCGTCCCGCGTGCATTGAGCGCAAAGCGCGAAT
>JAGFIQ010000137.1 GCA_024103495.1 Aridibacter famidurans | reverse complement strand
CGATCCTGATCGCGAACAATCCCCAGCAGTACGGGTTCGGCCACATAAGGCCCGCTCCGAGGCTTCGCTACGACAGGCTTCGCGTGCCTGCTTCTACAAATCTTCAGCTGATCGCGCAAGCTTCGGACTCGACGGTCCAATACCTTAGGTTCCTGAATCCCGAACTCAGGACCAACCGCACTCCGCCCGAGCCGTACGTCGTGCGTGTTCCGGCCGGAAAGGCGAACGAGGTAGTCGCTATACTCCGCAGGGGAACGCTGGTCAACGACGATTCGACCCGACTTGCGAAGACTTCGAAAGGCGAGACCTGGGAGACCATCTCGAACAAGACCGGAGTCCCGGTCGCCGACCTTATGGCGGCGAACCCCGGAATGAAGACTCCTCAGGGGAAGGTCTTCGTGCCGGTGGTAGTCGGAAACAACGTCGAAGCGACGACGTATTCGAGACCGACAGCCAGCGGCCCCGCGCCGACCGCCGATCCCTCGATCAGGATCGTGAAGGCGAAATCGGGCGAGACGGTGAAGAAACTGGCCGAACGTGTGGGCGCTTCGCCGGTCGAGGTCGCGAAGATGAACGGCCTCTATGTGAATTCGAGGCTGAACGCAGGACGCGAGATCCGTGTCCCTGTGAGCGCGGCTAAGGAATAGCCCTTTCGATCAGATTTTTTTTGGAAGGCCGCCTGAAATGGCGGCTTTTTTGTTTTTAGCGGGCCGCGACAAGTTGAAGCTTGTCGTACACCCGGTTCGTTCAGCCCTTCTGGCTGCAAGAAGAGTGCGAAATACGACTTCGACATTCTGCCAGCCAACCCGTGTAGAGCAGCCCTTCGGGCTGCCAAAGACGTGCGAAGCGCGGCTCAATCATATGAGATCATCGTCAATTCAACCTGATAATGGTTCATTGAAGATTCTGAGCCTTGTAAAGAAGGAAAGCGAATTTGGAACAGGAAGGGGACCCTTACGTGGTTCGAATCACGCGAAGTAGAAGACAGTAATAAGAATATCGTCGCCGTTTCGCCATTTGACCCAGCCTTCTATCGATTCACCGGCAGGATCACGATCGCCAATATTCGAGTCCGATGGCTTTCGCATCACACATCTGACCTTCAACCAATCTCCCCGGACCTCGACAGGTTCCACTCGGTGCTCCGTGTACTCTGGGCTAAAAATCCGCGTACCTGCCGCTTGATCGAGGATCCACTGGCCGTGGACATCAACGGCGAATTTCCCGCCTAGGTATTGGTCCCAAGCGAGGATTCCGGAGCTCGTGAATCCTCTTACGTACTTCCTTTCTTTGGTTTCTTCATTGACGATGATCTCGATCCAAGATCTCGATACGCGTGTGATCCTGAAATCCAAGAGGTCGTAGTCGCTATGAAAAGCGAATGGATTTACTTCCGGATTTCCCACAACCTCGAGTTCGGAGTCACCGCCTCCAAAAGCGAATTCACTCCATATTTCTCCTTCCGAGTCGTAGATTTCCAGATAATATTTTCCTGACCGGACTTGCTCCAGGAGTGGCGTAAGGCCAGAGTTCCAAGGCGCCAGGTAAGTGCCGGGCACCCTCAAGACACCGTCGAAATCACGGAACTGGGAGTTAGCAGGTGAGGACTCGAATTTCCAGACTGCGGTGCAGGCGATACCGATCGAGGCGGTGATAATCGTCGATATAAGCATGACAAAGCAACGATTCATATCAAACAATTACAGTCGGAAGCGAGTTCAAAAGGGAAAAAGCTCTGTTAGAAGGGCAAGTTCAGGCTCCCTCGAGAAACGAATTGACACATTTCGAGCCGGCCTGCGACCGGCTAAGGCAGCGCGAAGCGCTGCTCTAAACGGGTCGGGGTTACGCGAACTTCAGTTTGCGCCTCGCGGCCCGCGACAAGCTGAAGCATATCGTACGGCCGTTTAGTCAAGAGAATACCGGAAACAACACAGGCCTCGATGGCGCAGCGTCCGAGTGGAAGGGTGCGATCTGGAGGTTCAAAAGATAAAGGCCGTCCTCAGCGGAGTTCGGAGCGTAGATCAGCTCCGTGACCGAACGATCCTTTCGCGAATTGGGATCGAGCTTGCTCGATCCCTCCGAAACCTTCCAGAAGATCCTGTGGTTCGAAAGTTTCCCGCCGTCGTGCAGGCGGTCGATCGAAGGCAGATCGCAAACCAGGTGGTCGATCCCAAGACGGTCGATCAGGCGCATCGCTTCTGTAGTGAAGTATGGCGGGATGTCGTTGGTATAGAGCTTCGAAAGCTTGTCCTTTGAATTCGGAAGCGTCCTTACCACGAGTGCCCCGATCCGGGAATCTCCCGAAAGATACTCCTCAAGCCCTTCCGAGATCCCGTTCGCCGTGATCACAGGATCATCACCATCGGCTTGATTTGGATAAGAATCCGAGGTCTCGGCGAGTTTTTCAGGCGATACTGAGATAAGGGCGGCGGGAAAGAACGCACCCCGAAGGCAGTCGCGGACCGAGATCCTCTCGTCGGTAATGTGCCCGACGCACTCCGTATGCGTGCCGTTGCAGTGCGGAATAAGCGTGACCTGTTCGAAATTGCAGCCTCCGCCGCGTCTTGTGTCGCCGACCAGATCGCCGTATTCGCAAGCCTTGGAGACCGCCGGATCGACGCCGTAGGCGTTGGGTTGCGGTCCGCCGAACCGCATAGCGATCGACACGTCGATCGGGCGGGACAGATCGAATTCGAGTTCCGTTTCCCCGAATCTGTGCGTGATCCTCATCAGCCGACAGCCCTGAGCCTCTCCAGAACCTTTTCCGCATCGATCTTCGACACGTCCGTCTCCCGAGCGCATATCTCCATCAGGATCCTGTCCTGGGCGTTCCCGCGCCTCATCGCTTCCGAATAGGGCAGATCCTCGCGGAAGGTGACCATCGAGTACTTTGAAAAGTAATCCGGATACTGCTGTTCCAGTCTCGTTTCCAGCTCCCGCTTTCTCACGAAGACAGGATCGGCGACCGCGTCGCGCATCTCGTAGAAATTCTCGACCGCCATATCAGCGATCGCGTCGGTGTTAACCTTTCGCAGTTCGGAATACGTCTCGAAGACCTTTAGCCACTCGGTCCCGAACTCGCCGACAAGGTCATTGAATATTCGGCAGTCCTCGAACGAAGCGTTCATCCCCTGGCCGTAGAAGGGAACCACCGCGTGCGCCGAATCGCCGAGAAGAAGAGCGCGGTCGCCAGCGTGCCAGGGAAAGCACTTGACGGTGCCGAGGTCGCCGGTCGGATTCGTGAAGTACTCGCGCTCGAGATTGCCGATCAACGGTATCGCGTCGGGGAACTGGTCTTCAAAGAACCTGATCAGAGCGCTCCCGGGGCTGCCGCCCGAATAGGCGCCGGTGTCGATAGACTCAAAGCTTTTCTCGCCTTCGTGAGCAAGGAACAAGGTGCAGGTGTAGCTGCCGTCGAAGTTCGGAAGCGCGATCATCATAAACGACCGCCTCGCCCATATGTGAAGCGCATTCTTCTCCATCTGGAACGCGCCGCCTTCGCCGGGAGGAATGCTTAGCTCTTTGTAGCCGTGCTCGAGGAATTCCTGCGAATAGTTGAATCTACGTACGCCTCCGCGCAACATCGCGCGACGGACGGCCGAGCCAGCTCCGTCGGTAGCGATCACCGTGCTGCCCGAGACCTTGTATTCGTCCCCGTTCTTCTCATTGAAAATAAGCGCTTCGCCCGAGCGGCAGTCGAAATCGACGCATCGTTGCTCGAAGAAGAACCGGCTCTCGGAATGCTCGTCGGCCTCGTTGATCAGCGCGATGTTCAAACCGCCCCTCGATACCGAGTTTATGTACTCGCCTTCGCGGCCGCTGTACGGAAGCAGTTTGGTATTGCCTTCCGTATCGTGGACAAGCCTGCCGTACATCGGCACCGCCTCGCGAAGCATATACTCGTCCATTCCGACCTCGCTCAGCGCCTTGATGCCGCGGTCTGAGAGCGCGAGGTTGATCGAACGGCCCGCAGATATTTCCTTGGAGCGCATATCCGCGCGCGCCTCGTACACCTCGACCTCTATCCCGCGCTTCGCGAGATAGATCGAAAGCAATGAACCGGCGAGTCCCGCGCCGATGATTATTACCTTTTCGTCGCTCATTTAGGTTTGCGAGAGCGCCGAGCGGAGCTTCTCGGCGAACCGAAAGACATCCAGAAAACTGTTGTACAGAGGAACCGGAGCCACCCGGATCACGTCCGGCTCGCGCCAGTCCGCGAAGACGTCCTGTGAAATCAGCCTTTCAAAAAGCGAGCGGTCGGCGTTCCGCACCCGGATCGAAAGCTGGCACCCCCGGTCGGCGGGGTCGCGCGGGGTGATCACGGAGATCCGCTCGTCTCCGATCGCGTCGATCAGGAACTCGAGATAACCCGTGAGATCCTTGGATTTCTCTCCGAGAGCCTCCATTCCGGCCTCTTCGAATATCTCGAGCGAGGCCCTGAGAGCCGCCATCTGCAGGATCGGGGGATTCGATATCTGCCACCCCTCGGCACCTTCGATCGGTTCGAAATCCGGCCCCATCTGAAACCTCGAAGCCTTGTCGTGTCCCCACCAGCCCGCAAATCTCGGAAGATCGAACGCCCGCGCGTGGCGTTCGTGAACGAAGACTCCCGCGACGCCTCCGGGGCCGGAATTGAGATACTTGTAGGAACACCAGACCGCGAAGTCGGCTCCCGAATCGTGCAGTTTCAAAGGAATGTTCCCGGCGGCGTGCGCGAGGTCGAAACCGACGACCGCCCCGGCATCGTGAGCCGCCTCCGATATCGCCTTCAGATCGAACGCCTGCCCCGTGAAGTAGTTCACGCCCCCGAACATCACCAGCGCAAGGCTGTCAGCGTGTTTCCCGATCGCCTCCACGATGTCCGCGGTCTTGAGGTGAGTTTCGCCGTGCCTCGGCAAAATCTCGATCAGGCCGGCTTCGGGTTCGAAACCGTGAAAAGCAAGCTGGGATTTGACCGCGTACTGGTCGGAAGGGAACGCCTTGCCCTCGATCATTATCCTGAAGCGCTCCTTCGTCGGCCGGTAGAACGAGACCATCATCAGGTGGAGGTTGACCGTCAGCGAATTCATCACTACCACCTCGGAAGGCTTTGCGCCGACAACGTTCGCCATCTGTTCGGTGAGGAACTCGTGATACGGAAGCCAGGGATGCTTAGCGTGAAGATGAGCCTCGACGGCGAGCCTCGCCCAGTCTTCGAGCTCCTGGTCGACGTATTCGCGCGCCTTCTTCGGCTGAAGTCCGAGAGAGTTCCCCGTAAAATAAACGGGATTATCGCCGGATTCCGTTTCGGGAAAGAGGAACCGATCGCGAAAATCCCTCAGGGGATCGGAACCGTCTCTCGATCTCGCAAAATCCTCCGTCGCTTCGTAGCGTGCCCCCGTGTGTTTTTCTTCCTTTGCTTCAGCCATTTTCAAACCTCGATCTGTCTGCGCCGAGCCATTTTAGCGCGGCGCCGTGAAACAGTTCCGCCGCAGTCGCCTCGTCGAAGGCCATCGATTCGATAAGCTTGCCCGGCTCGAGCTCGCCGAGAGGGAACGGATAATCCGTGCCCAGCGCGACGCGGTCCGCGCCGGCGAGATCGACAAGGTACTTCAACATTTCCTTCGAATGGACGAGCGAATCGAACCAGATCCTCCCAAAATAGGACGAAGGGCTCTCGTCGTTGTCGACGGCGACGAGATCAGGCCGCACGTCGAATCCGTGCTCGATCCTCCCGATCGTCGCCGGGAACTCGCCGCCTCCGTGCGCGAACGCGATCCGCAGGTCCGGAAGCTTACGAAGGACGCCCGAGAAGATCAGCGAGCAGATCGCGCGGGATGTCTCTGCGGGCATTCCCACAAGCCACGGAAGCCAGTATTTCTTCATTTCCTCCTGACCCATCATCTCCCACGGATGGACGAATACTGCCATATTCAGGTCGCTGCAGGCCTGAAAGAAGTCGAAGAACTCGGGTTCGCTAAGGTTCTTTTGGTTCACGTTCGTTCCGATCTCCACTCCGAGGTGCCCCTGAGCCTTAGCCTCTTCGAGCACTTCAACGGCCAGTTTCGGGTCTTGCATCGGAACTGTGGCGAGTCCCGCGAATCGCTTCGGATTTCCGGCGACGACCTCCGCTATGCCCTCGTTCAGAAACCTCGAAATGTCCGCACAATGATCCGCATTCGCCCAATAGCTGAACAGCACGGGCACTGTCGAGAGGACCTGCACATCGATCCCTGAAGCGTCGCAGTCGCGGATCCTCGCGTTTCCATCCCAGCAGTTCTCCTCGATCTCGCGGAAGAAATGGCCGTCGTCACGCATCATCCGCGCGCATCCCGGCTTGTGGTGATCGAGCGCTATGAAACCTCCGTAGCCGAAGGAATCCTTCCAGTTCGGGAGCTCGCGCGGGAGTATGTGGGTGTGGATGTCGATTTTCAGCATTTGTGGGAATTAATGGTCGTCTTTGTTCGCACGGCTCTGCAATTCGCCACGCTTTCTCTTGCGGAATCGTCCGGGCGCGTGTCGTTGAGCTTCTTTGCCTTCATTAGGGCCAGGCAAGTTCTTCGCAGATCGTCCGCTATCTCAAGGCGGCGAAGGATCGCCTCGGGCGACATGTCAATTTTCTTCATCTCCAAGTTTGGATATGTCAGCAAGGTCCTGAGGTCTGCCTGCTAATCGCTTCATTGAGATTAAACCTTCGCGAGATACGACTGCGAGCAACATTCCGGGAAGTTCGTAGGTCTCTTTACCTTCCCACACCTGCTGGATCTGAGGGGTTACCAGGATCAAGTCCAACGAAAGCAAGTTTCCCTGAGAATCGACCTTTGAGACCCTTCTGATCTCGATCTCTCCCACCCCTAACGACAGCTCGGAGCCGCAAATATCAAAACCAAGTCCTGCACTCACTCGAATGGCGTCTTCAACTTGCTCGGGTGCAATCAAAAGGTCAATGTTTCTGGTGGCACGTGGCGCCCCGTGAACAGCCAGCGACAGACTGCCACAGAGTGCGTATTCGATTCCCACCTCATCAAGCCCCGCTACAACTGACTTGAGTTCTTCAAGTAGGCCTTCCATCGAATGTCAAAATCGGTTCGTGCCAATGGGATCGCACAGACGACGAAGCTCTACCAGGAATCGTAATAGAACATGAATCGTCCATCGGGCCTCATATACACCCGAAGCCGCTCACCTTCAGCGAAGAAGTGGGCGATGGTTGCCAGCGAGGTTTTCTGTATAGGTTCAGGGACGAAGGTCATGTTTCTTAGTTTTCTTTCAGGTACGACTCCTTCCATCAGTTTGGCCCACATCACCTTCCCCTCCTTGTCCCTTGCCGCCAGCGCTATCCCTCCGTCCATCCTTGAAAGTGTCAGTTCCCCAAAATCTGTCTTCACGCGCTCGTATGGAGAGGAAGTGAGCCCACTTTCGATCGCGGCCCCGTAAAAAGGACCGTCATCGAATGTGAAAATCATCGAGGCTAGGGATCGATCATCCTGCAACTGAGTATAGAAATCGTCCCGGATGAACTCAATCACCTTTGCTGCTTCATCCCTATCGAAGCGCGGGATTTCCTGTTTCCTGATCTTGAAATACAACCTTTTCAAATTCGCATAGCGCTTCTGGTCGATCTCTTTGTTGCACGCTGGATAAAAATCCTTGAGTTGAACGACCAATAGCGGGATCAAGAATCCGGTATCGTTTCCTGACTCTGATTCAGGTCTGTTCAGGAGGGCTTCCCACTCCGAATCTGACCAGGAAACACGAGTGCTTTCATCAATCCCGAAAAAGTCCAGGTGCTTTACTTCGAAACAATCCGCTGCCCGGACGTTCGACAATGCGCTAATCGCGCAAAACACCATCAGGCCGAAAAAAAGCAAGGCTGTGCGAATCCCTTTCATAATGAAAGACTTGTATATTCGTCAGTTCGCGGCACTCGAGGGCGGCTCCATCACGGCGCCGCAGTTGTCGCAGGTCCTGAGGTCCTCGTTCGAGTAGAAGCGTTCGAACACACCCTGGAACTGCGTGGTAATGTCACCGAGCCGGAAGTATTCCTCGTAGAGCTTCTCGTTGCAGTTCTCGCAGAACCACATCAAGCCGTCGAGCTCGCCTTCGCGGCGCTTTCGTTCGATCACAAGGCCGACCGTATTCGCGCCGCGGACCGGATTGTGGGGGACCCTCGGAGGAAGAAGAAAGATCTCGCCTTCACGGATCGGGACGTCGACCGGCTTGCCGTCCTCCTGGACCTTCACCGTGATGTCTCCCTCGATCTGGTAGAAAAACTCCTCGCCTTCGTCCCAATGGTAGTCCTTGCGAGAGTTCGGCCCGCCGACGACCATCACGATGAACTCCGCATCCTCGTAAACGCACTTGTTGCCTACTGGCGGCTTGAGGAGGTGACGGTTCTCCTCGATCCACTTCATAAAATTGATGGGTCGTTGTATCTGCATAACATTGAAATCGATCATCTTAGGGCTTCGACGGGACCGAGCTCACGACCTTTCCCTCGCTGTCGAGAAAGTTTATGCCCGCGCTTCCGTCCGCGGCAACAAAAAGCCTCAGGCGCGGTTTTCCTGCGGCATCGTACAAGGTCAGCTCCGATTCGGACTCCGCGTTCTTGCCGAGATAAAGCCGGGAAGGCGAGAAGTTCTTCTTGTCGAGTTTCTCCTGCGCGGCCTTTTTATCAGGCCCGTCGGACATCTTCGCTATCTTCTCTCGCTCGATCAGGATCTCCGAAAGCGGCGTCTCGGGGCGGTCCCAGACCCGAAGCCCGGCCCTGTATTTTCCGGAGTGATCGTTGTACACAAGCGCCAGTGCCTGTGCCTGCTTGTACTTGTCGAAAGAAAGCCCGTGATATGCGCCGTACCCTCCTCCGCCTTCCACCGCGCCAAAAACGAGGCCTCCGTTCTCGTCGCCGAGGCCGTTGTAAAATAGCATCCCGGCGGGCCGTTCGGTCTTCCACGCTTTGCCGTCGATCACCGGGTCCGGCATATGGCTGCTGTTCGCCGCCACCATAACGAGCTGCCCGTTCTTCTCTACTACGTTCAGCCGTTCGACGGTCAGCTCTTCGAAACGGTTATCGTTTACGGCTGCCGAGAAGCCGATCGCGGCGACGACCGCCAGGGACACTACCGCCCAGATCTCCAGGAGCCGGAGCTTTGTTCGGATCTTCATAATGAAATCTCTATGGTATTGGTTCAGACGACAGCGATCACTTTCAGCTCTATCGCGATCGGCGTCGGAAGTCGGTTTATCTCCACGGTCGTCCTGCACGGCCGGTTGTCGGCGAAGTACTCGGCGTAAACGCGGTTGTAGGTCTCGAAATCGGCCTTGATATTCGTAAGGAATACCGTCACGTCGACGATCTTATCCCAGCTCGATCCGGCCGCCTCGACGATCGACCGGACGTTCCTGAAGACCGAGCGGCACTGCGCCTCGATGTCGTACGAGACGATCTCGCCGTTCTCGTCCAGTTCGACTCCCGGGATCTTGTCGGTGCCGCGTTCCCTTGGTCCCACGCCCGAAAGGAAGAGTAGATCCCCGACCCTCCGCGCGTGAGGGTAAAGCCCGACGGGCTCCGGCGCCGAATCCGAATTGATGATGTCCGTCATTCTGCCGTGTCTGTTCTAACGCTCTCCGTCGTAGACCGCTCTCGCGCATTCCACAAAGAGGTCCAGGTAATAGTCGCGGATCTCTTCCGGCGCGAGGGTCCGGCTTTCCTTCTCGGCGATGAACTTCATAAGTTCGAGCGCCACTTCTTCGCCTGTTTCTATCCGTATCGGCTGTGTTTCTTCGCTCATATCGATCTGCTCCCAAGGCCTCTCACGGGCCGTACTTGATGCACACGTTCTTTTCTTCCGTGAAAAATCTAAGCGCCTCGAATCCGCCCTCGCGCCCCATTCCCGAGTCTTTTACACCTCCAAAAGGAGTACGCAGGTCGCGCAAAAGCCAGCAGTTAACCCAGACGATCCCGGATTCGAGCCGTTCGGCGACACGATGCGCCCTCGAGAGGTCGCTCGTCCAGACGGTCGCGGACAGGCCGTAGCGGACCGAGTTTGCATATCCCAGCACCTCGTCTTCTGTATCGAAGGGCATTATCGTGACGACCGGCCCGAAGATCTCCTCCTGGTTCGTGCGGCAGTCGTGCGAAAGCCCTTCGATCACGGCGGGATCGAGGAAGTAACCTCCCTCGCACCTGCCCCCGAGCCTGACCCGTTCGCCTCCGCAGAGGACCGTGCCGCCTTCCTCCTGTGCGAGTTCGACATAGGACAGGACCTTTTCCATATGCGGTTCGGAGACCACGGCGCCCACGTTAGTTTCGGCCTCGAGCGGGTCTCCTGCCTTCAACTCACGGACGTGGCCGACGAAATCATCGCGAAAACGCTCGTAGATCGGCCGCTCGATGAAAACTCTCGAACCGCACAGGCAGATCTGTCCCTGGTTCGCGAAAGAAGACCTGACGGTCGTCTCCAGCATTTCGTCGTAATCGCAATCGGCAAAGATGATGTTCGGGTTCTTGCCTCCGAGTTCCAGCGAGAGCTTCTTGAACTTCGGCCCGGCCTCGGACGCGATCCACTTTCCGGTCTTCGTGCCGCCGGTGAACGACACCGCTTTGACTCCCGGATGCTTCACGATCGAGGCTCCCGTTTTCGGTCCCGTGCCGTGGACGATGTTCAGGACCCCCGCGGGGACTCCGGCCTCGTCAGCAAGTTCTGAAAGAAGAAACGCGGTCATCGGAGTGATCTCCGAGGGCTTCGCGACCACACAATTGCCTGCGGCAAGCGCCGGCGCGATCTTCCAGGTAAAAAGATACAAGGGGAGGTTCCAGGGGCTTATGCAGCCTACGACGCCGATAGGCTGACGCAAGGTGTAGTTGACCGACTGGCCCGCGTTCGAATGCGATTCGGAAGCGAAGTGCATCGCGGCGGTGGCGTAGAACTTGAAATTCGCGACCGCCCTCGGGATATCGACGGCCCTCGCTAGCGTGAGGGGCTTTCCGTTATCGACGCATTCCGCTTCCGCGAGCTCTTTCAGATCGCGTTCGATCAGCGCCGAGAGCCTCATCAGCACATCGTGCCTATCCTCCGCGGGCGCGTGCGACCAATCGGGAAACGCGCGTTCGGCGGCGGCGACCGCGGCCGAGACGTCCTCTTTTCCCGAATCGGGAACCGACGCGTAAACCTGCCCTGTGGAAGGGTCGATGTCGTCGATGAACGCACCGTCGGAAGGCGCTGACATCTCTCCCCCTATGTAGTTGCTGATCTCGGTCATCCTTTCAAACGATTATATCCGTTTTCAAGAGCCCTGCAATTCGTTGCAATTTCTGAGTTTGGGTCCTTTGGGCGTGCTTCTTCCGATTCGCCTGACTTCCGGCAAACGCTATATCAGTTTCCCCTCGCTTTAGCGGGGGGTTGCGAGGGATAACAAAACTGAGGAGGGGCTTCAGCCCTAGTTACGCATTCCGCAGTTAAAGAGAGGCTGTCTGAAAACAAAGGTCAGGGAATTCTCTGATCATAGCTGAGCCCACGATCTCGAGAAAATGAACATCAGTTGCCCCCCGTTTCAACGGTGGGATAAAAAGGGACTCCCTGAGATCGCTGCCCGCTTTAGCCGGCTGTTCTCGGGGCTGAAGCCCCAATCACGTGTTTTCCAAACAAAGACCCCCCCGCTGAAGCGGAGGGCAACTTAAAGACATCTATGCAACCCACTCGACCCGGATGAGACCAGAGAAGTCTCCGGATCAGCTGACCAGAAAGCTAAATACTGATGAAATTCCTTTACACTTTCGCGAACGTGAGCCCGGTCTGGCCCTGGTACTTTCCGCCGCGGTCCTCGTACGAGGTCCCGCACTCTTCATCGGATTCGAAGAAGAGTATCTGCCCGATGCCTTCGTTTACGTACACGCGAAGAGGGAGATTCGCGAGGTTCGCGATCTCGACCACGAGTCGGCCGGTCCAACTTGCTTCGAGCGGAGTCGTGTTCACGAGCAGCCCTGCGCGGGCGTATGTGGATTTTCCGAGCGCGATGCCGGTGATGTTGCGGGGCATCCGGAACGTCTCGACCGAGACGCCGAGCCCGTAATGATGCGGAGGAAGCAGGTAATATCTTGAGCCGTCATCCGCGGTGCGGAGTTCGGGATCGATCAGCGAGTCCTCGTCGAAGTGTTTCGGATCGATCTCGCTTCCGTAAACCGAAGAGAAGATCCTGAAGCCGTCGTCGGCAAGACGCATGTCATAGCCGTAGCTCGAACTCCCCGCGGAAATGATCTTATTTCCCTCCACCTCCCGGACCAGTTCCGGAAGAAAAGGGTCGATCATCCTCGTTTCTTCGACCATTCGCTTTAGCCAAAGGTCGGATTTGATGGTCATAGAATGTCTGTTTCGGGAAAGAAAAATGGAAAGCGATAATCTATCACTTTCCATTTTCTTTTCCAAAAGGGAGGTTCCGGCAGTTCTGCCGCCGGTCACCGATTTATAAGCCTCTGAGCATTCTCCGAATATCTTTCTCCGTGAACGCTGATCCGTGATGTGACGGCGTCTATCTCGGCGAGGTCTTCAGCTGTGAGTTCGACCTCTGCCGACCCGATGTTCTCTTCCAGGCGCCCAAGCTTCGTTGTTCCCGGGATCGGCACGATCCACTGTTTCTGAGCAAGCACCCAGGCGAGCGCGATCTGGGCGGGCGTGGCGTTCTTCCGTTCTGCGACATCCCGAACAGCATCGACAAGCGGCTGGTTAGCCTTGCGGTTCTCCTCGGAAAAACGGGGAACATTGTTTCTAAGATCCGTACTGTCAAACTCGGTAGTCTGATCTACCTTACCGGTAAGAAAACCTCTTCCCAGCGGACTGAACGGAACGAATCCGATGCCAAGCTCTTCAAGTGTGGGGAGAATAACTGCCTCCGGCTCACGCCACCAAAGGGAATATTCGCTCTGCAGCGCCGTGACCCTTTGGACTAGATGCGCCCTTCGTATCACATCCACTCCGGCCTCGGACAAACCGAAATGTTTGACCTTGCCTTCTTCGATCAGATTCTGCACCGTACCCGCAACCTCTTCGATAGGAACCTCCGGATCTACCCTGTGCTGGTAGAACAGGTCGATGTAATCCGTCCCGAGTCTCTTAAGCGATGCGTCACAGACATCCCGTATGTGTTCGGGCCGGCTGTTGAGCGGCGGTA
>JAGFIQ010000119.1 GCA_024103495.1 Aridibacter famidurans | reverse complement strand
CCTCGGAAGAGCTGGACTCGCTCGGAAAAATGGTGGGGAAAGGACTGAACTCGCCGGTGACCTCGAGCGCCGGACGTTTGTTCGACGCGGTCGCTTCCTTGACAGGAATCCGGCAGTTCATACGGTTCGAAGGCCAGGCCGCGATGGAACTGGAGTTTCTCACCGAGGGATTCCACACGAAAGAGAGCTACGAATGCGGTGTGCCCGACACGCCTCTTACGCCGGCGGTCATCGACTGGGGGCCGATGGTGCGGGCGATCGTCCGCGACACTCAAGCCGGCGCTCCCGCGGGACTTATCTCGGCGAGATTCCACAACACGCTCGCCGAAATGATTGTCGGCGCGGCGAAGCTTGCCGGCGAAGAGAAAGTCGCGGTTTCCGGCGGCTGTTTTCAGAACAGATATCTTACGGAACGCGCCGTTGAGAGGCTCGAAGCGGAAGGCTTCAGGGTTTACAGGCACCAGAGAGTGCCCCCGAACGACGGCGGCATCGCTCTCGGCCAGCTCTGGAGCGCGGCCCTCGGCTGGTCAAAGAAGGAACTTTAAGGAGAAGGCTATGTGTCTTGCGGTACCCGGAAGGATAGAGACGATCGAAGGCGACGACGTTCTGCTGAAACGCGGAAAGGTCAACTTCGGAGGCATTCGCAAGGAGGTCAGCCTCTCGTACGTGCCGGAAGCGAAGGTCGGCGATTACGTGATGGTCCACGTTGGGGTCGCGATCAGCGTGGTCGATGAGGACGAGGCGGCGCGGGTCTTCGATTATCTGAAACAGATGGACGAGCTTACCGAGCTTGGAGACACCCTGCAATGAAATACATCGACGAATACAGAGACGGCGAACTGGCGCAGAAGCTGACCGCGGCGATCCATTCGGTGACGAAAGGGAAATGGACGCTGATGGAGGTGTGCGGAGGGCAGACCCACGCGATCGTGAAGTTTGGGATCGACGCGCTTCTTCCCGAGGGAGTGGAGCTGGTCCACGGCCCCGGATGTCCGGTCTGCGTCACGCCGCTGGAGCTGATCGACAAGGCGATCGCGATCGCGTCGCGTCCGGAGGTCATTTTCTGCTCGTTCGGCGATATGCTGCGCGTGCCCGGCTCTGAAAAGGACCTGTTCATTGTTAAGGCGAACGGAGGCGACGTGCGGATAGTTTACTCGCCGCTCGATGCGGTGAAGATCGCCCGAGAGAACCCGGACAAGGAGGTCGTATTTTTCGCCGTCGGGTTCGAGACGACCGCGCCCGCGAACGCGATGGCGGTGTGGGAAGCGAAACAGACGGGAGTGGAGAACTTCTCGATACTCGTCTCGCACGTGCTTGTTCCTCCCGCGATCGAAGCGGTGCTTTCGTCCCCGGAGTGCCGTGTGAACGGTTTCCTCGCCGCGGGCCACGTCTGCACGATAATGGGCTACACCGAATACTTTCCGATCGCAGAGAAATATAAGGTCCCGATCGTCGTTACGGGCTTCGAGCCGGTCGACATTCTCCAGGGGATCTATATGTGCGTCAAACAGCTCGAGGAAGGCAGGCACGAGGTCGAGAACCAGTACGCTCGATCGGTCCGCAGGGACGGAAACGTGCCGGCGCGAAACCGGATCGAGGAAGTGTTCAGGATCGTGCCCAGGAAGTGGCGGGGAGTCGGCGAGATCCCCGAAAGCGGGCTCGGGCTGACGGAAGAGTACGCGGCCTACGACGCCGAAGCCAAGTTCGACGTCGCGGGCTACACGGCTGACGAACCGGAGGAATGCATCAGCGGGCTCGTGCTCCAGGGAATAAAGAAACCGGCGGAGTGCTCCGCCTTCGGCTCCATCTGCACGCCTGAGCACCCGCTCGGGGCGACGATGGTCTCGAACGAGGGTGCTTGCGCCGCCTATTACAGATATCGGCGGGACGAGATACGAATGGCGCGCGCGGCGTCAAAGGGAGGGAACTGAGATGGCGGACAATGGAATCGCAGCGGCTACGTGCCCGATACCGATAAGCAAATATCCCCAGGTGATGCTCGCCCACGGCGGCGGCGGAAAGCTAATGCATCAGCTGATCGAAGGAATGTTCGTCAGCTCGTTCGAGAATCCTATGCTCTCGCGGAGGCACGACGGTGCCGTCTTCGACGTGGACCGAGGCCGGATGGCGTTCACAACCGATTCATACGTCGTAAATCCGATCTTTTTTCCCGGAGGCGACATAGGCTCGCTCGCAGTCAACGGCACGGTCAACGATCTTGCCGTCTGCGGCGCGAGGCCGCTTTGCCTGAGCACGGGCTTTATCATCGAAGAAGGCTTCGAGATGGAGGATCTTTGGCGCGTAGTGAGCTCGATGAAACGGGCGGCGGACGCGGCAGGAGTCGTGCTCGCGACAGGCGACACGAAGGTGGTCGACCGCGGCAAAGGGGACGGGATCTTTATCAACACGGCAGGAGTTGGTGTGATCCCGGACGGCATCGATATCGGCCCGCACAGGATCGGCGAAGGGGACGCGGTGATCCTCAGCGGAGACATAGGCCGTCACGGGATCGCGATAATGGCCGCCCGCGAAGGGCTCGAATTCGAGACGACGCTTGAAAGCGACTGCGCGCCTCTTGCCGATGCGATCTTCGCGATGTTCGATCAGGGCGTCCGGGTAAACTGCATGCGCGACCTGACCCGCGGAGGCCTCGCGAGCGCGCTGGTGGAGCTTTCGGAGGCATCCGGACACGCGATCCGCATAAGCGAGAGCGCGATCAATGTGGAAGAGGACGTGCGGGGCGCGTGCGAGATACTCGGATTCGATCCGATGTACCTCGCCAACGAAGGCCGGTTCATCGGCTTTGTGAACGCAGAGGACGCGGATCTGGCGGTGGATGTACTATCGGGGTTTGAAGCGGGAAACGGCGCTTCGCTGATCGGCAGGGTCGGAAAGAATCCGGACGCGAGGGTGGTGCTCGAGAGCTCGATCGGCGCAGACCGGATCGTCGACATGTTCTCCGGGGAACAACTTCCCAGGATCTGTTGAACCCTACAAATTGAGATCGTCCTCAGGTGCTTGACTTTCGGAAACGACCTCGTAGAGTTCGGGTGCCTCCTTTTTCGAGAATTGTTTCTTGTCGGGGATATCTCTTACGAGGACGACCGTGGTCCCCGAATGCTTGCGGATCTCGATCGTGTCGCCCTCGCCGACATCGCGTCCCGCCTTTCCCGCGGTTCCATTCACGGATATCCGCCCCGCTTTTATGAACTCCTGCGCGAGCGACCTTCGCGGAACGAGCCGGCTTGATTTAAGGAACAGGTCTAATCTCATCTGAAAAGCCCGCTAGTGCCGGCGAACGACGTTGCAGGGACTTGTATCCCCGCGGCTTAAGTTGAGGCTGTCTGCACAAGTGGTTTTGTTTCAGAACCACGTTTCAGTTGCTCTCTGCAGCGCGAAGCGCTGCTCTAAACGGATCGAACACAAGCATTTAGAGCAGCGCTTCGCGCTGCACACATTCTGCGAACCTCCAACGGAGATATTCAATGGCGTCTTGAGACCGCCTTAACTGAAATGAAACGCCCCCGCGCCTATTTGCTCGCCGTCGTTTCTTCCGGACCCTCGTCGGTCAGAAATGGCGAAACGATCGGCCTGTACTTCTCGGCGAGCTTGATATACGCGTCATCCTTCAGGATCTTCAAGTACTGTTTGCGGGCCGGCGGAACCTGTTCTTCCATCATCGCCTGAAGCACTTTTTCCTTATCAAAGTTCGACTCGGTCCCCTGTTCCGTCTTCGCATCAACCCTTAGGATCTCGATCCCCTCGGTGATCTCGATCGGATCCGTGACGCCGCCGACATCAGTGCTCTCGACCGGCGTTTTGAAAACGTCCGCCAGGCGGTCCATCTCGAACTGGCCGACCGATCCCTTATTATCGGAGACGTTCACGCGGTCGGAGGTCTCGACGGCCACCTTTGTAAAGTCTTCACCTGCCCGGAGCCTCGCCACGATATCCTTCGCTCTTTGGCGGACCTGATCGACGTTCTTTCCGGCGAAGCTGAGGAAGATCTCGCTCAAAGTCACGGTGGCCGGCGCCGTGAACTTCTCCTTGTGCTTTTCGAAATACGCCTGGATGTCCTTGTCGGTGATGTTCCAGCGGACCTGCTCGTCGACCTGCGTCTGGAATACCCATTGCCGCGTGATCTGACTTCGGAGGTTCGCGCGTATGTCATCGGGATCTATCCCCTGCGCCCTCATCGCTGCGAAAAGCTCGTCGAGCGACTTGAATCCCATCTCGTCCTTCTGCTGGACGAACTGCTGGTTGATCCTCGCCTCGACGTCGCGTTCCATCCCGAGCTCCTTGCCTTTCTGCATAATGAGCTCTTCTTCGATGATGCTGGCGATCAGACGGCCTCGCTTGCCGTCTATCTCGGCCTTTGCCTCTTCACGGTCCTTGCCCTCACGGACCATGCTGTCCACAGCGTTGTTGATCTCGCGGTTGATGCGCGACAGCGTAATCACGACGTCGTTTACCTGGGCGACGCCCTCATCGACGACCGTAAGTTGGGTCTCCTGCCCGTAGGCGGGAACAAGAAGGAACAGCGCTATCGCGGCAGGCGCGATGAATGATTTAATAAACTTCACTGGATCACTCCCGATCAAATGTCTGGTTAGCGTAAAAACAATTGAAAATCTTAATCTTCGCGGGTTGAGAATTGCAAATGCCTGTGATGCGGCGTTTCGGCGAACAGGTTTCTTCCGGATATTTCACTATTATGGAATGGGCGCTTCTTTGCGGATTTTTTTAAACAGGCGCTCGTTCGCGACAGGCGCCATCCCTTTCCGATCAGAATACCGGGTCAAATGAACAAGAAATGTCCGCGCTGCAGCCTGAACAACCTGCCACGGTCGCGGTCGTGCGCCAGATGCCTTCTCGAATTCGAGGAAGTAGCGTCTAGTGAGGAGCCTATGAGCAGTTCTCTAGGGCGGAGGATCCTGCGAAGGGTGGTAGCTTGTTTCGTGATCTGCATCGTCACGATCGCAGGATTCTATCTGTCTCTGCTTCTTTCGGCGAGGCCTTTGTCGGCAGAAGAGATGTCGAAGGTCGAATCCGCCATCGATGTTCTCGACAAGGCGGGATTCGATACCGAGGTGTATTACCTCCGCTACTACACCTTCTTTCGCGGCAACGATAACTGGCTCAACGCGATGGTGCCGAAAGAGAACGCCTACGCAGCAACGAACTATCCGTTCGAAATAATGACCGTGTATCCGGATTTCTTCGTGTACACGACCGATGACGTCGAACGCGCCGCGATCCTGCTTCACGAGGCGCGTCACCTGCAGGGCTACGACGAGCCGGACGCGTACGAGTTCGTCTGGAAGAACAAGGCGAAGCTCGGATGGACCCGCGAAAAGTACGGCGTGTCCGTGGTCTGGCGGAATGTGAGGAAGCAGACGATGGAGATCGCGCCCGGTATGTTCATATGCGAGTTCAACGAGATGGGGGATTGTTATGAGTAAGTCTAGCGAGTCTGTCGAGTCTATTCAGTCTATCGGGTCTGTCGAGTCTATTGGGTCTACTGAATCTGCTGCAAATTACTCTGAACGGACTCGACAGACTCAACGGACTGACTCGAGAACCTCCCTAGCCCGGCCGATCGGGTCTGATCCCGGCTCGAGAGGCGCCCTCAAAATACCGTTCGGCGAGAACGCCGCGCCTTCTTCCGATTCGATAAAGCTCATCAATCGTTCCGGATCGACCTTCGACTTCTCCCCAAGCTTCACCGCGATACCCTCCTTCGTTCTGTCGATCGAGATTACGTGCATACGCTCCGCGGTTCGTCTGAGCCTTGCGTACTCGAAAAGCGCGTCGACAGAGGGCCGAAGCCTTCCGTATCGGTCCTGCAATTCCATATAGATCCTGTGCAGTTCGTCCTCGTCGTCCGCTGACGAGATCCGCTTATAGGTCCTCAGCCTCTGGCTTGTGTCGCTTATGTAATCGACCGGGATCGAAACATCGACGCCGAGATTGATCGCGACGCTCGCCTCGTCCTCGATCTCTTCGCCCTTGAGCTCCTGGATCGTGCGGTTGAGCATCTTCGTGTAGAGGTCGAAACCGAGCGCGTCGAGGTGGCCCGACTGCTGGCCGCCGAGTATGTTGCCAGCCCCTCGGAGCTCGAGATCAAGCGCGGCGATCCGGAATCCCGCGCCGAGATCGGAGAACTCGCGGATCGCGCTCAGCCTGCGTTTCGCAATCGGCGTCAGTTCCAGCTCGGAAGGGATCAGTAGATAGGCGTAAGCTCGGCGGTTCGAACGGCCTACGCGGCCTCGCAGCTGATAGAGCTGCGAAAGCCCGTAGTTGTCCGCGCGGTTGATGATTATCGTGTTCGCGCGCGGAATGTCGATGCCGTTCTCGATTATCGTCGTCGCGACGAGCACGTCGTACTTGTAGGCGATGAAGTCGAGCATCACCTCTTCCATCTGCTTCTCGTTCATCTGGCCGTGCCCTATCGCGACCCTTGCCTCTGGGACGATCTTCTTGATGTGAGCCGCGATCGCCTCGATCGTCTCGACGCGGTTGTGAATGAAGAAGACTTGGCCGCTGCGCGACATCTCGAGCTCGATGGCCGATTTGATCACGCCTTCCGAGAACTGGAGCACCTGCGTGTTGATCGCGAGCCGGTCCCTCGGCGGCGTCTCGATCACCGACATGTCCCGCATCCCCGTCAAGGACATGTTCAAGGTCCTGGGGATAGGGGTCGCGCTCAGCGTCAGCACATCGACCCGCTTCCGGAGCTGTTTGAGCTTTTCCTTGTGGGCGACTCCGAACCTTTGCTCCTCGTCGACAATAACGAGCCCAAGGTTCGGGAACTTCACATCGTTCGAAAGTATCCTGTGCGTCCCGATCAGGATGTCCACCTCGCCCTTCTCGTTCTTCTCGACGACCTCCTTCTGTTCTTTTCGCGAGCGAAAGCGGGAAAGCAGTTCGACCCGCACGGGAAATGCCGCGAATCGCTGCTTGAAGGTCTCGAAATGCTGGTAGGAAAGCACGGTGGTCGGGGTGAGCACCGCGACCTGCTTGCCGTCCATCACCGCCTTGAATGCGGCGCGCATCGCTACCTCGGTCTTTCCGTAACCGACGTCGCCGACGATCAGGCGGTCCATTGGCGAAGCCGTCTCCATATCCTTTTTGACCTCCGCGATCGAGGTCTTCTGGTCGGGCGTTAGCTGATACGGAAAGGCGTCCTCCATTTCCGACTGCCAGGGCGCGTCCTTCGAGAAGGCGTAGCCGCGTACGAGTTTCCTTTCGGCGTAGAGCCGCAGAAGTTCGTCCGCCATGTCGCGCATCGCGCGCTTCGCCTTCGCTTTGGTCTTCTGCCATCCGAGTCCGCCAAGCCTGTCGAGCGAAGGATGTGCCGCTTCCGCGCTGGAATATCTCGAGACAAGATCGAGCCTTTCGACGGGCACGAACAGCTTCGCGTCGTCGGCGTAGATCAGCAGCATGAACTCGCGCTCGACGCCCTGTGTTCCAATCGTCTCAAGGCCTTCGAAACGGCCGATCCCGTGATCGACGTGAACCACGAAATCTCCCTGTTTCAGGTCGCGGAAATCGGAGATAAATGCCGAGGTCTTCGGCCCCTTGTGTTTCGCAGCCCTTGAAACGCCCGGCATCGCGGGAAGATCGGTGTCTCCGAAGATATCGCTCTCGGTGGTGAAACTCGCTCCGATCGAAGGGATCTCGAATCCGGTAGAAAGTCCGCCGAGCCTGACGGCCGACGGGGGGATGACGATGTCGTAATCGCGGAGTACGTCTGAGAATCTTTCGGCCATTCCGGCCGTTCGGAACACGAACTCGGTTCCTGCGAATTCGCCGCCGGTCTCCGAGACAAGCTTCTTTATGTCTCCGGAATACCTTCGCGGCGCGCGCGACTGGATCTCGAACTCTTCTGCGGTTTCCGCAAGAGGGAAAAGGAATAGCGGCCTGTTCGGTTCGGGCTGCGGGAAAAGCGAATTCTCGCCGTCCGTTTCCGAGAGTGCGAGCGAGAATTCCTCGTCGGTTTTGGCGGCGGTCCTCCCGAGCGAACGGAGCTCGATCCGTTTCGATCCGTTGACCGTGTCACGGAGCTCTTCCGGATGAAGAAAGAGTTCGTCGATCTCAAGCCCTATCTCGCCGTGCACCAGAGCTTCGTCGAGATGAGTTTCCAGGGTTTCGTAATACGCGGCGAGCGATCTCTCGATCTGCGACGGCTCGTCGGCGACGATCAGGAAGTTCTCGGTGTAATCGAACAGGCTCGCTTCGCGCGCATCGACCAAAGGGACGAGGAACTCCCACCCCGGAAAGCTCTCGCCTTCTTCGGCAAAGTCGGTCCGGTCTTTCAGGTTCCTCGCGAATTTCGCGTCCGCAAAGCGGGCGGCGGCCGCCTCAGCCCATTCGCGAAGCTCGGCCGGATCGAGCGCGAACTCGCGCATAGGCGGGATCGAAGCTTCCCTGACCTGCTCGACAGAAAGCTGCGATTCCGGATCGAACGTCCGGATCGAATCGACAACATCGCCGAAAAACTCTATGCGAAAAGGGTAGTCAGACCCCGGAGGCCATACGTCGACGATGCCTCCGCGCATCGAGAACTCGCCGATGTTCGCAATCGGGTCTTCGCGCCGGTAACCCGAGGAAGCGAGCTTTTCGATCAGTTCGTCGGGATCGGTCTCCGAATCGCGTTTCAAGACAGCACCGAGCGAAACGATCCGGTCCGGCGCGACCGTCTTGGTCGCCGCGCCCCTGGCCGCCGCAACGATCACATCCGCCTCTCCTTTCGCGAGAGCCCAGAGCGCAAGCGCCCTTTTTTCCAAGGTCTCCGCGTGCGGAGATACTCCGGAGTAGATGTCCGCCTCGAAAGCGGGGAAGGGATAGACCCTTAGCGCCGGGTCCCAGAACGATATGTCCTTTTCCCAGGCCTCAAGCTCGTTGTTGAGGTCGGCAATGACCAGCATCGGGACGCCCGTCTCTCCGAACAGTCTCGTGAGGACGTAGGATTTCGCCGCCGTCGACGCCAGCCCGCTGACGGAGATCACCTTCCGGCCGCCCGCGACGGCCTTCGAAAGCATTTCGAACTCGTTCGATCTTGAAATTTCCTGTTCCACAAACGCACAAATCCCCGGTCCGGGTCGGTGCCGGACGGGTGTTCGGTCAAATTTACTCGCCTCTCAGTCGAGAAGCATTATCGCCGCTTCGCCCTCGACGACCACGTCGCCGTCCTGGTTGACGCATACGGTGTCGATGGTGACGACCGGCTTGTCCTCGCGGACCTTTTTCACAGTACCCGTCACGGTTACCGTGTCGCCGATGAAGACCGGCGCTCGGAATTTCATCGTCTGGCCGAGATAAACGATCCTCCGGACGTTCAGCTCGTCTCCAAGCACGCCGGATATGAAAGCGCCGGAGAGCATCCCGTGAGCGATCCTCTTCCCGAACCGCGTAGAGGCGGCGTACTCATCGTCGAGATGAAGCGGATTGAAGTCGCCGGAGACTTCCGCGAACTTCCTGATCAGTTCATCGGTCATCTCGCGGCTTCGCGAGAACGTGTCTCCGGGTTTGAGATCCATCTTTGAGATTCTGAACTATTCCGGATCGGGATACAAACCATTGATCAGGGACCAAGGACCAGGGACCAATGAAATCAGTACCCGGAGCGGTAGCGACGTGGGTTAAGAACTTACCGCAAAGGCGCCAAGGCGCAGAGGATTTGGGGCGCGAAAACATACTCGACATTTGAGCTGAAGCTTGACTCCCGGTCGTGCCAGGCTCCAAGTTCAAGGTTCAAGGTTCAAGGTTCAAGAACGAAAGACATTCCGGAAGCCCATCTTGATTCAACGCGTCCCGTAGGGACAGAATTAGCTTAGCCCCGGACAAGCCGCAGGCGCAGTCCGGGGAAAGGCGGCCAAAAAACCGACAGCCGCTTTAGCGGCGGCACAATCAGTACCCGGAGCGGTAGCGACGGGGATCTAACCACTGAGAGCACGGAAGGGGCAGATGGAAAAACGCCGCGGAAATCTCATTTAACGATGCCAAACAATCATTGACCAATGAATAATCCTTGGCCATCTGTGTTGATCTGTGACAAGTGCCTCTCTGTGTGTTATTCGAACCTTGACATCCGGATGTCCGGTGAACAGACATTGTGGTTTAGTACTTTGCAGTTGTATCTTCTCCTAGATGCTCTTCCAGTTCTGCTTATCTCCCGCCATCTGTTGCCTCTGTCCAGGTACAATGAATTCGGGTTTGGTCAACGAGTTATGACCGGTAGCGAAGAAGAATTGAAGAAAGAAGTGAAGAAGCGTTTCTGCGAGCTTATTGAAGACGACTATACGGAGCTGTGGATGCTGAGCGCGCTCTTGTACGAAGAACAGAATGATCTGACTAGCGAGAGAAACCTCGAGATTGTGAAAGAGATCGTTGGTGAACTGATCGAAGAGACTGGAATTTATGTTGTCGATATTGAAACAGAATTACGCGCGGAGATGACTCGACATCAGATCTTCTCGCAGATCGATCTCATTTTTGCGAAGACGAACGGAAGGCCTTCGATTGGAGATGGTTTGTGGTTCAGCATCGATTCTTGAGATCTATGATCCAAGAGCTCTCTGCCTGATACCGTTTTTTTGGTTCAGGTCGCCGATCGAATAGAGTTGTGAAGACAGGAAGCAAAAGATGAAACCGCTACTTGCTTATGTTTTGCTGATGCTTTGTTTCTGTTGTATTGCAAACGCGCAAGACGACATCACAAAGGTGGTCAGATTAGAGATCGACGGACAGGAAGTTAAGGAGTCGTACAAAGTCTCTTTTCTGATCGACGAAAAATGGCGGGAAGTGCAGACGACCTCAACTGGGTTCAAGGTACCCAAAGAACTTAAGGATCAGGAATACCTAAGTGTCCTGTTTGAATTTGGCGGCCATAGATTGGCGTTTTCCAGGCTCCATTCTTCAAAATTCAGAACAGACTGGATTGTTGGGGTTGACCTGAAACCGTTCTCCGAAGATCTGGTGGACCCTGAAGAGATGGAAGTTACAGATCAGGTCTATTACATCGAATTCAATAGTAGGCTTGGACTTGGTACAAAACTCGTCGTGAAGATAAGTTTTGACGATGGAGAGTGACTTTACGACCGAGGCGAGATTTGTTTGACCTGCTACACCTGCTCTGAATGAATTCTGTCCGTTAGCGATGGTATCCCCGGCTTCTGAATGCCGGGGTGTTTCTTTTTCGTTGTTCCCGAAAACTAAACTATAAGGAAAGCCCAGACGCTTGGATCGCGGTAACGTAGAATGTTCCAACCGCTCCTAACGCAGTTGTTCATTGACCAATCCAATCAGTACCCGAGCGGTCGCGACGGGGTTTCTGCCGCAGAGCACGCAGAGAGCGCAGAGATTTTTTTGGGGTTGAATGCGTCAGAGTTCAAGCGTCAGCTTGTCTCACGAAAGTTCTAGGTTCCACGTTCGACGGACATCCCGGAAGCCCATCTTGATTCAACGCGTCCCTACGGGACGTGTTGAGTCCGGCTTACCTTCCGCAATGTCCATTGAAGGTGGAACCTGGGACTTTGCAACTGAAACTTGGAACCCGGGACTTGGAACCTGAATCCTGGAACCACCGGAAGGCAAACTTCAGATCAAAAGTCGAATTCGTTCTCCCGCCCTAAAATCCTCCGCGCCCTTGCGGTGACGGAACCTGCCGCCGCTAAAGCGGCCAGAGGGGTCATTGGAACGCCGAACCCCGGACTGCGCCCGCGTTAGTGGGGGGGCGTGTTCCAGCAAGAATGCCGCCGGACACAAAAAAGCCCAAGAGATCAAACATCTCCCGGGCCCGCAAACAATAAATCTTGTGACTACCGCTCGACGATCGTGACGCCGCCTGCCTTGCTCAGGCTGTCCAATACCTCGCTCAGGATCGTTCCTTCGATCCTTCCCTTCACTTTTCGATCGCCGTCTCCCGAAACGATCAGGAAGTTCTTGCCTGTGATGAAAGAGATCTCCCTGAGAATTCTGTTTACCGAGGCGGAGCTGACGCAAAACGCAAACTCTCCACCTTTGAGCAGTGTCTCCCTTCGGTTCATCCAGAATTCCAGACTGAATCCTTCGATCTTCAGATCACCGTATCTGTTCAATGTCGAGAGCACATCCCAATGCGTGCCAGAATCGGCTTTGTAGTCAAGATCAGCAAACCTGAAGTTCTCCGAAGATGGCTCAAACGTAACGCGCTTGCCGAGAATCGACGTAAGAACGTTCCCGTACTTCCCAGCATCAACCTTCTCCAAATCCGACGCTACCAGGTTCTCTCCGGGATTCTCGGGTCCGGGAAATCCTTCATCTTCGCAACTCGAGCTGCATCCAGTCGCTTCGCAAACACAAACGGCGATCTTTCCGGCGGGACACGCTTGACTCGCGCTGCAACTTGAATTCGCACACTCACAACTGCTTTGGGCAGCTACCTCGATAGAACTTGAAAAAGCAAGAAAGAAAGAGAAGACCAAGACGACTCCAAGAACGTTCTTCATCATTCTGACCTCCTTTTGAAATTCGCTGTAGCAGTACCCCAAGTCGCCTATCAAACCGTCCGAGGGCCGTATAGATCAAGCTGCCATCAAACGGCCAGCACTATAACACAACATGTTCTTCCCTTCAAAATATTATCAAGAGGCTTTGTTAAGGAGACACGCCACCCGCCAGATCTCCGCGGAATGGACGCGTACTCCTGCGCAAACCCCTCTGCGCCTTTGCGCCTCTGCGATTACGGGATCTGCCGCCGCTAAAGCGGCTGAGGGCGTCTTATCTCGCAACGCGTTCCTGGGGTTTCGCCTTCGGCTTCACCCCAGGCTACCCTCCGTCGCCCCTTTGGGGCGGTTCGTTTCCTCGACTCCTGATCGAAATGGCCGAAAACAAAACGGCGCAACGTGACTACGTGCCTTTGAAGATCTTTGTGCTCTCCGTGGTGAATACCCCGGTACCGCTTCCATTGATCGTTGACCGATGAGCATTGGCCATTGAATTGCCCATTCGCGGGTGCTCAACTATAATCTGCGTTCTTACAAGACAATGAGCATTCCCGAATTTACAGACATAGTCCCTTCGAACGACCAGACGGAGGCGCGGCAGAAGCATCTGGAGGAGATCCGCGAGCTCGTCGGCAACGCCTATCCGAATGAGTTAAAGAGATTGTATTGAGTTGGCGGGACGTAGGCTCCCACTTTTAGGCTGGGATGATTCTCTCCGGCCTTATGAGTGACGGCAGAAAATGTCGGTGCAGCGCGACACTAATCACTGAATTGGGAAGCAGAAACGACTTTGGTCCAAACTGTACCGCGCTTTCTCTCTTCGGCACTGACTTCGACCGCTTCAAAAGTCCTGACATCGTAGGGCATAGCCTTGTAGCACTTTCCATCAATGGAGAACCCGCTTACTTCTCGATGAAATGACGTTTCACCGACGGTCTTCCCCTTATCTACGAACTTCATTCTCAGAACCGCATTCTGAACCAAATCGCTTTCGCACTCGGAATACTGTTGGATAGCGAGCCCACGGTGGAGACAAAGTCTTTCGATTCCGTCCCTATCCATCGGGACACAACTTGCCAGCGGAAACACTTCAGGAAATTCGTTCAGACAGACGTAAGCCTCTCCAGCATACATAAAGACTGCATTGTTGGCTGGAAAGGCCGGACATGACTTCGGACTGAACGGAACGGTCTCCGCCCTCCAAGGCAAATTGTAGAGTTCCTTGAAGATCCCGTGCTGCGGGTTGTCTGCATGAAAGACCGAAAGACCCAGGGAGCTTCCCCAAGAGAACTTGTCGGTTTCCAAGCCACCTACGAGACGAAACGGCTTACCATCGTAACCTTCCAGATTGACCACACGCTCGAAGATCGCTCCAGCCATGTTCGAGTCTAGCGAACCAATGCGGCTTCGGTCATGCCAGATCATACTCGATGTCATTGCGTTCACTACGCCAACGACGAATAGTATGGAAAATCCCGAAACGAATACCGCATTCTTCAGTTCCTCTTTGAGCAGCTTGCGATTCAAGACAGTCAGTACCGCAAGGAACACAGCTGTGATAAAGAACCCGATATACCCGACCGCCCGCGCAGGAACCCAAGCCTCCCTATACATAAACCAGAAGAGAATCGGTACGACTGATAACGCCGCGCCGGCACCTGTTGCAAGACGGATGGCAGATGCACCTCGGTAAAGAAGATTTCCGATTCTCCTGCTAGTGATGAGAAGAATGGCAGTTAGAAGAACGGAAAAAAGCACGATGTACGAAAAGGCCTTCGAGAACCAGCTCAAGGCCTCGGGCAAGATAAGCAGGCCTCCTGAATAGATATCCTTTAACAGGTTCAGCAGGGCAAGTAGCTTTTCGAGCAAATCCGACAATGCGGGGATCTGAAATCGAGATTCTCCGAAACTACGGTTCTGTATTCTTAAGTACAGGTCTGATTCGAATTGATAAAGCAAGATTGCGATCACTCCTGTTGCGAAGCACGTCAGAACGAACTTGTACTGTCTCTTCAATTCGAATCTGTCGACACGCATAAACACGAGAACAGGAATGATCAATCCGAACAAAGCAAAACTCTGGTAAGTCCCAAGACTTGTCGCGAGGAGTTGAGCGGAAGCAATCACTGCGATCAACCGAATGGAGTAAGTTCTATCGATCGTTGTATGAAGTAGATGGAAGGCAAAGATCGAACAGGCTAGTGCGAACGGATACGCAAAGATGTGGCTGTGAAAGTTGAGCGCGTCGCACATGTAAGGATGGTTCACGCCCACCGCGAAGACCAGAACAGTTGTAACGGGTACAAGTTTTCCGGGGACGGAGTATTTCGCGATCAGAATGCTTGATACCAAGAAACAAGCGAAGGCGAGGGTTAACTGAATGGGCAGGAGAAATCTCTGCGCCAGAATATATCGAAAGATGAAATCCATGACCCAACGTCCCTCAACTTCTGCCCAGTTGGAGGGTATGCCGCCGAAGTGGCGCCAATCGTCAGAGTTGAATCCTTCATTAAGCAGTCCGCTTCCAGTAATGAGCGCGAACAATCCCGCAGATACAAGGGCACCTGTTGAAAGACGTACCTGAGTTACGCGATCGAATATTCGTGATACAGGAATTCCGTCTCTTAGAATCCTACTTCCGAATTTCAAATATGTTTCGTTGCCGTGACTCAATACAGTTCCTCAGAAACAATCAAACTCGTGGAAGTAGATTGCCGGTAACGATCTTTTGCGGTGATTCGAGAGTACCTATACCGGACTTTTTGAGGCCTGGAAATTCCAGCCGGTCGGTTCACTAACACAGACAGCGGTCATCCCGGCGGGACACGTTTGACTCGCACTGCAGGTTGAATTCGCACGTTCACAACTGCATTGGGACGATGCCTCGACAGAATCTGGGTTAATAAGAAAGCTTGAGACGTTTAGGACAACGAAAGCCGCGATATTCTTAATGCTGACCATTGCTGAGAATGACGAATCAGAAGGCCAAATACATCTGGCATTTCGATCTGAGGCAACTGCATTTAGCCGAAGATCGAGGGACAGCGGATAATACCATGAGTTTCGAGGCGGCACAACATTATATCAAAGAATATTGGTAATATTCGACACATACAACATACACAGCTCTGCGTAGTACCAAGTTATGTGCCATGTAATCAAGGAAATCATGTAGCCTCTGTCCGAGCCGCGTGTGAGCAGAAGTTTTTGAGGGAATCGCGAAAATGCAATGGTCTCTACTGGCAAGAAGAGATGTAGCGTCTTGGCAATTGATCAGACCGAGAGAAGGATCGTCGAGATTGGAAGCACGTCACAAGAAAGTCTGAATACAGTTATTGCCTTATAGGCTCTTGTTTTCTGAACTCCCTCATTGGATCCCGGAGTGCTTTGCGGTGACGGGATTTGCCGCCGCTAAAGCGGCTGAGGGGGTCTTATCTCGCACCGCGTTCCTGGGGTTTCGCATTCGGCTTCACCCCAGGCTACCATCCGTCGCACCTCTGGGGCGGTTCGTTTCCTCGACTCCTGATTGAAATGGCCGAAAACGAAACGGAGCAACGTGACTACGTGCCATTGAAGATCTTTGTGCTCTCTGTGCTCTCCGTGGTGAATTCCCCGCTACCGCTTCCATTGGTCATTGATCAATGCGCACTGACCATTGAATTGTCGATTTACGGGCGCTCAACTATAATTTCCGTTTTAACTGAAATGAGCATTCCCGAATTTACAGACATTGTCCCTTCGAACGACCAGACGGAGGCGCGGCAGAAGCATCTGGAGGAGATCCGCGAGCTCGTCGGCAACGCCTATCCGAACGCTTTCCGACGGTCGCAGATCACAGGCCGCGACGATTCGATCACCCGGATCGTCACCTTCAAGCCCGTCACGACACTTCTGCCGGAGCTCTCCGAGGGCGAAAGGCCCGAACAGGAGCTTAAGGACTCGATCAACGAGAAGCTTGCCGATTTCGGTACCGTCCGCGTCGCAGGAAGGCTCGCGACGCCGCCCAGGACTATGGGCAAGGCGGCGTTCGTGCATCTGTCCGACGGAAAGAACCGGCTCCAGATCTATGTCCGCAAGGACGACGCCAAGGCCGTATCGAACGACACAGGCGAGACGCTTGTGGAAGGGAACAGCGGGTTCGATCTTTTTAAGCTTCTGGATCACGGCGATTTCGTCGGCGTCGAGGGGTTTCTTTTTCTCACGAACACCGGCGAACTCTCGGTCCACGTCGAGAAGATGCAGTTCCTCGCGAAGGCAATGCTGCCTATGCCGGACAAGATGCACGGCATCGAGGATCCGGAGATCAAGCAGCGCCGCCGTTACGCAGACCTTATCGGTTCGAGCCTGCAGGTCGATCACGAAGGCCTCACGACCCGCGAGGTATTCGAGCGTCGGGCGAAGATAATCTCGTCGATGCGCCGCTATCTCGAGGACCACGGCTACATAGAGGTCGAAACGCCTATGCTGACGCCGAAGGCCACCGGCGCGGCGGCAAAGCCTTTCGAAACGCATCACAACGCGCTCGACATCACGCTCTACGCACGCATCGCCCCCGAGCTTTACCTGAAGCGCCTGACCGTAGGCGGATTCGAGAAGGTCTACGAGTTGAACCGGAACTTCCGAAACGAGGGCATCTCGTACAAGCACAATCCCGAGTTCACGATGCTCGAGTTCTACTGCGCGTATATGGAAGTCGGCGGGATGATGGACTTCTGCGAGCAGATGCTGAAGGAGTCGGTCGAGAAGGCGACCGGAGGTTTGAAGATCACATACGAGGGAAAAGAGATCGACTTCAGCAGTTTCGAGCGCGTCCCGATGGCGGCCGCTGTGAAGAGAGAGCTGCCGGACGCCGAAGTGACGGAAGCGAACGTCCTTGAGCTTTTCGAGGGGCACGTCGAACACAAGCTGATCCAGCCGACCTTCATCATCGATTTCCCGAAGGCCATCTCGCCGCTTTCAAAAGCCTCGCCCGAGAATACTCTCCTTGCGGAACGATTTGAACTGTTCGTCAACGGGATGGAGGTCGCGAACGGATTCTCGGAGCTGAACGACCCTTCGGAACAGTACGATCGCTTCGTCCAGCAGATGAGGGAGCGCGAGCGAGGCGACGAAGAGGCGATGGTGCTCGACGAAGATTACATTGTGGCATTGAGCTACGGGATGCCGCCCGCGGCGGGCATCGGCATCGGCATCGACCGGCTCGTGATGCTTCTCACCGACAGGCATTCGATCCGCGACGTAATTCTGTTCCCGCATATGAGGCCCCAGCGCAAGGGCGCCGACGACGAAGAGGAGTAAGAAAGCAATGAAAGCCAGTCTCGACCACATCCACGTCTACGTCTCCGACCAGTACGAAGCGGCGAAATGGTACGAGAAGGTTCTCGGGCTGAAGATACTTGAGGATCTCGAGGGCTGGACCGCCGGAGGCGGGCCTCTGACGATCTCTGGAGACGGCGGCAGTTCGGGGATCGCCCTGTTCGCGAGGCCTTCGGAGAAGTCCGATAACCAGAGCACGGTCGCGTTCGGCGTCGGCGGAGACGAGTTCGCGGAATTCATAGGCCGCCTGCCGGAGCTTCGGCTTACGGATCGCCGGGGAGGACCCGTGTCGGCCGACGACATATCCGACCACGCCAAGTCGTGGTCCGTCTATTTCAGCGATCCGTACGGCAATCCGATCGAGGTCACGACCTATGACTACGATCTTGTGAAAGAAAAACTCGGTCTTTCCTGAGGCGCGTCTGAAGACCTTTCTTCTAACTTCGGCGGCGCTTGTCTGCTTCGCCTTCAATTCCATACTCTGCCGGCTAGCCCTCGGCGCCGGGCAGATCGATGCCGCCGGCTTCACTATCATCCGCATAGGTTCCGCGGCGGCGGTCCTCTCGCTGATCATCCTCCTGACGGCAGGGAATTCGAAAGGGTCCCGGCGCGAGCGGTTAAGGCGCGGGAACATCTTTTCCGCCTTCTTTCTTTTCGGGTACGCCATCTGCTTCTCGTTCGCCTACCTCGGCCTGACGACCGCGACCGGCGCGCTTATCCTCTTCGGCTGTGTACAGGCGACGATGCTGATCTACGGGCTCATCGAGGGCGAAAGGCCCGGTGCGCTCGAATGGATCGGGCTGGCGGTAGCGCTCGCGGGCCTTGTCTATCTCGTATTTCCCGGACTGGAGTCGCCGCCTTTAGTAAGTTCGCTTCTGATGGCGGCCGCCGGCGTCGCCTGGGGTTTCTACACTCTGCGGGGAAAGGGAAGTTCGGACCCGGTCGCCGAAACGGCTGGGAACTTCATTCTCGCGGTTCCGTTAGTCGTCCTCGCCTCGATTCCTTTTGCCGGCGGTTTCTTTTTCACGGGATATGGCGTGCTGTGGGCGGTGCTTTCGGGCGCGGTCGCGTCGGGTATCGGCTATTCGATCTGGTACGCGGCGCTTCGGGGGCACACTTCATCAAGCGCGGCGATCGTCCAGCTGTCGGTGCCGGTTATCGCAGCCGCCGGCGGGCTGATCCTTCTCGGCGAGGCTTTGACGCTGAGGCTCGTCATCGCGAGTGTGCTGATATTGGGGGGTATCTGGCTGGCGTTGATCAGAAGAAAGAAAAAAACAGGATGGACAAGATAAATAGGGTGGGCACTTGCCGAGCGCAAATGAACCTTAGTTTTGGACACATCGGCAACCGCCCATCCTGATCATCTTGTCCATCCTGTCCATCCTGTTTTTTCTTCTGTTTTTCTCCCCCTGATTGAAGGCATCCCGGCGTTCCTCTACAATTATCGTTTCGCAATATGCTCGAACTGATCCTCGCAAATCTTCGTGTCCGTCCCTTCCGAACGCTGATCAGCATCGTCGGAGTCGCTCTCGGTGTCGTGCTCGTGCTGCTCTTCACCGGCCTCGCCCGCGGGATGACCGACGATATGGCGAAGCGCGCCGCGAACTGGAAAGCGGAGATCGTGTTCACGAGGCCCGGATCGACCGGCATCACCAGTTCGAACGCGAACGTCAGCACACGCTACCAGGAGCGACTTCTGGAGATCGAGGGTGTGAAAGCGACGGTTCCCGTGATCCGCTACATTTCCGCGAACGCCGACGCGCGGTGGGGGATCGAGCAGATCGACGGCCTGGATTGGGGTCCGTTCTCGGAAATGAACGACATAGGGATCGTCGAGGGCCGCGCGCCGCAGGCTAATGACGAAGTCGTGGTGGATGAACGCCATCTTCGCGACAAGGGGCTCGCCCTCGGCGGCACGACCGAGGTCTTCGGGAAGGATTACAAGATCGTCGGTATATTCGCCCCGCCTTCGGGGTCGAGGATCAAGTTGACGCTCGACGAAATGCAGAAGAACCTTGAAGCGCCCGAGATGTGCACCTACATCCTGGTCAAGATCGACGACGGAGCCGATCCCGCCGCCGTCGCCGCAAAGATCAACGAGGCGCTCCCCGGCAACAAGGTGAATCTGACACGCGATCTGATCATCGACGCTCAGGACCGCGTGCCTGGACTGAACACATTTCTTCAGGTCCTTGTCGGGCTCGGTGCTTTCGTCAGCACGATCTTCGTCCTGCTGTCGATGTACACGACCATCACCGAACGCCGCAAGGAGATCGGTATCTTGAAGTCACTCGGCGCTTCCAAACCTTTCATTATCAGGGTGATCGAAGGCGAAGCTCTTATGATCGGCATCTTCGGGGTCCTGATCGGGCTAACGGTCTCGATGCTCGCATCGTTCGCCATCGAGGCGGCGTGGGAACTGCCGTTCACGTTCAGCGCGGAATGGATCGCGACGGCCATCGCTATCGCCATTGCCGGAAGCCTCGTCGGAGCGCTTTATCCCGCCTGGCGTGCCTCCGATATCGATCCCGTCGAAGTAATGGTCAACGAATGACCCGACTGCTTTCCGCCTGTTACGAATCCCTTACCCGCTATTCCGCGGAGAACGCACGCTCTGCCATGTTTGCGATATAATCTTCGGCTATGACTTCCGCTCAAAGTAGCCGGCTGCTTCGCGACGCCGTCGCGAGCGAGAACGGCCGGTCCCGCGAAGGGCTTCTTCAGAGGCTTTTTTCGATCTGGTTCGACGCGTTCGTTTACAACCAGATCTGGGAAGATCCTAGGGTCGATCTGAAGGCGCTTGAGCTCGACGGCGATTCGAGAGTACTGACGATCTCTTCCGGCGGCTGCAACGCGATGAACTACCTGCTCGCCGCCCCGCAGTCTGTGAAGGCGGTCGATCTCAACCGGCATCACATTGCTCTGCTGAAGCTCAAGATCGCGGCGATGAAGGTCCTGCCTGACCACGAGGATTTCTTTGCTTTCTTCGGAAAAGGATCGGGCAAAAAGAACATAGAGAATTTCGAGAAGCGAATCGCACCTGTGCTCGACGAAGAGACTCGAGAATACTGGGAAGGGAAGTACAGGATCAAGCGCGGGCGCCGGATCGACTTATTCACCGGCCGGGGAATATACGACCACTCGCGAAACGGATATTTCCTGCGCTTTTTCCACGGCCTGTCCCGGAAGCTCGGCTGCGATCCGGAAGCGGTGCTAAGGGCAAAGAACATCGAGGAGCAGAAGGAGCTCTACGAAAAGCACATCGCGCCGTTCTTCGATTCGAAGCTGATCCGTTTCATCGGCAAAATGCCGGTGACATTGTTCGGCCTGGGCATTCCGCCGCAGCAGTACGAAGAGCTGAAAAGGGACCTCGACGGAGACGGCACGGTTATCGACATCTACCGCGAGCGGACCGAACGGCTGGCGGCGGGATTCCCGATCGAGGACAACTATTTCGCCTGGCAGGCGCTTGCGCGTAGATACGACACCGAGCAAGGGACCGCTCTTCCGGAGTATCTGAAGAAAAAGAATTACGAACGGCTCCGCTCGCTGGCGGACAGGATCTCGGCGAAGGTCGGGTCGGTCACGGAAGAGATCCGTGAGAATCGCCCGGGGACGTTCAACCGGTTCGTTTTTCTCGACGCCCAGGACTGGATGAAACCTCCGATGATGACCGAACTGTGGGGCCTGATCGCCGAAGGGTCTGAGTCCGGAGCGCGGATCATTTTCCGCACGGCGGGAAGGCTTTCACCGATCGAGGGCGCATTGCCGGATGATCTCCGGAAGCGGTTCGAATATCACGAGGACCTTTCGCTCGAGCTTTTCAAAGAGGACCGCGCATCGATCTACGGCGGTTTTCACCTATACACTCTCAGATAGAAATGGCTTCCGACAGCGCATACACAAAGATGGACCGGATGTACCGCTTTCAGCGGCACTTCTACGACGCGTCGCGAAAGTATTACCTTTTGGGACGCGACCGCCTGATCTCGGAGATGCGGATCTCCGAAGGCGACCACGTGCTTGAAGTGGGCTGCGGGACGGGAAGGAATCTGGAGATCCTGGCAAAGAAATACCCTGACACAAGGTTCTACGGGCTGGACGCCTCGGGTGAGATGCTGCGGAACGCCGAGAAAAGAAAGGACTCGAAGGCGCTCCGGAACCTTCATCTTGCGCGCGCGTTGGCGGACGATTTCTCGCATTCGGAGACCTTCGGACTCGAGGACCCGTTCGACGCCATCTTCTTCTCTTATTCGATCTCGATGATCCCGACCTGGGAAGAGGCGCTGTCGAATTCTCTGAAAAATCTGAGGGCGGGGCATTCGATGTACATCGTGGATTTCTTCGACCAGCGCTCGATGCCGGTCTGGTTCCGGAAGGCGCTGCAGGCGTGGCTTAAGAAGTTCCACGTGCAGTACAAGCCCGACCTCATACCGCACCTGAAGCAGATGGAGCGCAAGGGCGCGGGCTCGCTGAAGGTTACAAGCCTCTACAAGACCTATTCGTTCATCGCCGAGTTCAGGAAGACCCCCTAGGATCCTCTTCCACCAGTTTCGAGAAATCGAATCTCCTTGCAGCCTCCGTATCCGTGAAAAGATCGTTGCGGCTTTTGAAATCCTCCAGCAGGCGGTCGTACGTAGCGATCAAGTTGTCAGTGGACTTCTCGCGAGTGTTTTCTTCCGCGGTCTTCAATGCCGCCGCGACCTTTTTCTCGCGCAGCTCCGGATCGGACATTATCTCTTCGACAGCGGCGGCGAACACCCCGGCCTTCGGCTCGCGCAGCCACGTGTTCTCGTCGGTCGCGTAGAAAAGAAGACCCCCCGCGTTAGGCACAACGACCGGCACGCCGGACGCCATTGCCTCCAGGGGACCGATCCCGAACGGCTCTTTGGGATTCGGATGGACGAACACGTCGGCGTTCGCGTAGAAGCCCGCCAGCGTGTCCTTGTCGAGATGTCCCAAGAGCTTGATCTTGCCGGGCATGTTCTTTTCCGCTTCCTTCTTCAGCCAGCCTTCGAGCGGGCCCGCACCGGCGACAAGCAGGCGGTAGTCACGGTCGCCGCGTTCGGTCAGGATCTTCATCGTCTCCGCCAGAAGTGCTATGTTCTTCTCGGGTGAGATCCTTCCGGCGTACAGCAGCAGCACCGCATCTTCCGGGACGCCGGCGAGGTCCGCCATCTCCTTTCTTGTTTCCGGCGATCTTTTTTCGGGTGAGAAACGGCCTTTCTCGACGCCGCGCGGACAAATGTGGATCCGTTCGCGGACCGGGACCATCGGCGATCTGAAGAACCTCCAGCAGAAGTTCAAGAACCAACGCCACCGCCTCGGATTGCACTCTCTGAGCACCGACCTCTCGAACTCCTCCGCCGTGTATGGCGAATTCGCAATGTGGAAATCGAAAGAAGGGAAGTTGTAGCAGCCCATCACGAGCCTCGCGAACCACTCGCCGAGCCTCCCGCGCGCGATGAATGACGCGATGTTGTCGTCCATACGTTCGCACGAAAAGTGCACCAGCATAGGCCTTCCGAGCGACTTGAACATGTTTCGGCTGACCATAGGGCCGAAGATGCTCAGCGTGTATTTATCGGTGATCTCCACGATGTCCGGCTTTTCCTTGAGCAGGATCTTGCGGATGACCGAATCGGAGAGCATGTACTGCCAGGGCATCATCACGCGGTAGCGCTTGTCGAACGCGACGGACTTCTTCGCCGGGACGTAGTAGATGCGAGCGTACTCGTTGACCTCTTCAACCTCCTCCGTCTCGCCCGGCACGATCAGCCGCATCGGCCGCTTGTGTCGCGCGGCGGCGGCGAGCAGGGCGTTGTAGGACGTGCTGATCCCTCCCGAATCCTTGTGATAGTAGTTCGTGATGTGGACCGATTTTGGCGGTTCTGGCATTGCTGGGCGGATTCAAGCCCTTCAGGCTTGTTTGAAGTATCGGCGATAGACGGTATGGACGATAAAGACGAAGATCGTGAATACGAAGAGTATCGCCCAGGATCCCAGCCCGGTCGCGATCGCCCACGACCATTTCCCGCGGAAGATCCCCAGAAGGCCGCCAACAAAGAGCCCGAACGAAAAGAAGATTCCCGCCGCGTGGAGGAACTGTCCGCGGTCTATGAACTTCAGGATCTGCGATGGCAGGAACGAGACGAATTGTATTACCAGCCAGGGCACGCTCCTGAGGTCCGACCAAAGCGACTTAGTGTCCGAACCCGCCCCGACGAGAAGCACGCCGTGCCTCATTATGTAAATGTTGAAGGCCGCGGAGATGACCGAGACCAGCACCGAAACGGCGAAGGCCCGCTCGCGGGCGTTGTTGATCGACGGCGCGAATACGTTATGGAAATACTTCTCCTGCGTCCAGTGCGTGAAGAACTCCACCGAATGGCTGAAGATGGGAAGCGATACGGTGACGATCGCAGTGGCAAGCCAGGCGGGTTTGGCGCGGCGGAACGACTGAACGAGCGATCCGGAAATTCCGGACGTGAAGAACCGGAACAGAAGCTCGACCAGCACGGCGGTCATCGTCACAAGCCACGACTCCCTGCTCGCCTTGTAGACCGTGAAATAGAATGAGGCCCTGAGCAGCGCTCCCATCAGCGCGGATTTCCAGTTCCAGCGGGTCAGGATCTGGAGCGGATGCTGTATCAGGCTGAGGACGACATCGGCGACAGATATGTCCTCGTCGTGAACCGATTCGAGGTTCTCGGCGTCCGCGACGGAGCGGTGAATTTCGTGGATCGAAGTGCTCATGCCTGCCTGACCGCCTCTGTACTTCCCTCGTTTCGTCTCAGATAAATGCACCGGCGGTGGGTTTCGTAGACCTTGTCGAAGACGGAATCCCAGCTTCTGCTCAGCGCGAACTCCCTTGAGGATTCTTTCATTTTCAACAATTTCCCGCGATTGTCCATCAGGTCCAACGCGTGCCTCGCAAACTCGCCTACGTCCCTGCAGACGAAGCCGTTGACGCCTTCGGTGATGATGAACTTCGGCCCGCCCTTGTCCGTGACGAGCGCGGGAACTGCGGACGCGTTCGCTTCCTGGACCACATTACCGAATGCGTCCGTCTCGGAAGGAAAGACGAAGAGGTCCATGTTCGCGTAGGCTTCGGACAGGGGTTCGCCCTCCAGAAAGCCAGTGAAAACGGCGTGCTTCATGTTCGCTTCGAGCCATTCGCGCTCGTTGCCCTCGCCGACGATCAGGAACTCGTATTTTCCTTCGGCGTGCTGCCCGAGCAACTCGTCTTCCAGGTCCTTCAGAAGGCGGACGTTCTTCTCCGCCCTGAGCCGGCCCACGAACCCGATCCTGAAAGTCGAATCGCTGACGGTCCGTTTCACCGGATCGAACTTCTCGACGTCGACGCCGCGCGCCATCAGGTCCGTCTCGCGGCCCGTGCCTTTCTCAAGTGCCTCCACTAGTTCCATGTTCGGGGCAAGCAGCACCTTTGGCATCTTGTAGTAGAGCATCGCCCCCTTCAGGATCTGGCGCTCCGCGAGATCGGTGATCTTCTGCGAAGTTTTCCCGGGAAGAAAGCGGAACATCCGCGTAAGCCTTCGGGCCGCAAACTCGTGCAGGTTCGTATGCCAGGAACCCACCAACGGAAGCTTGAGCTTCCAAGCGAGGTATGCGCCGATGATCGATACGTCGTTAAGTCCCGTGATGTGGATCACGTCGGGCCGGAACTCCATCAGCTTCCTGAGGACCCGGTTGTTATGCCTCTGGAAAAGCGGGTCGTACTTCAGGCCTTCGTCCATAGGGAAGGCGATGGGCGAGCGCTTGAGCGAGAGGTATTCGATAGTGCCTTCCTTGCGGCTCTCGGTCTTGTCGCCGGCGTGAACGCAAAGGAACGGATACCCCCGCTTTTCCGCGTAGGCGATAAGCCTCTTGCTTGTCATCGCGACGCCGTTCACCTCGTGGAATGAATCCGGAAAGAAGGCGACGCGTATCTCGTTGCTCACTTCTGCGTTTTCGAACAAAGGCCCGGTGCCTTGATCTCGGTAAGGGTCCGGGCCTAAAAAAGATTTGGCGGTCAATGACCGCCCGTAAGATTGCGATATAACTTTTGTTCCCGGTCTATCCAGGCGTTCCCGCCGAGGTCTGCGACTGCCGAAGGCCGGCCATCACCTCTTCCACATCCGGGATCACGAACCCCGCGTCCTCAAGCGATTTCGGCACGCGGTCCGCGCGCTTCCTGGCGAGCCTGAACACGGGCCTCATCTTTTCTCCTCCGAGGAATCCGAGCGTCCAGATCGCGCCGCGAAGCCAGGCCGGGCCGCCTTTCTTCCAGCCGTGGGCCGAAAGCGGCGCAAGCCCTTTCTCGTCGCCGATGTCGAAGAACACGCGGTCGAACCAGCGGCGCCTGTGGTCGGCGAAGTCGGGGTAGTGGCTGAGGATCTCGGAAAACGACTGGAGCTGGCGCGAGTGAAGCGGCTGCTTGTATTCGGGAAGCAGAACGACCTCGCTCTTGCGCTCGATCCTTATCTCGTCGACGAACTCGTCGAAGGTCTGGGTGTCGGTCAGGTTGATGACCGTGTTCGGCTTGCAGCCGTGTCGGTCGCCGCCGGTCGCTATCGGGAAACCGAGGGCGTCAGCCATTTCCAGCACGCGCTTGTTCTCCGACCACGACCTGAAGCCGTTGATCTCGAAGGCGTGGATCCAGCGCCCGTATTCCTTTATGAAGTTCTTCAGAAGGACCTCGTGGCGTTCCTGGCCAACGATCTCGATGTCCCACAGCGGATGGTTCAGGATCACGAGCACTTCCCTGATCTCGCTCAGCATCCCGAAAAGTTCGTGCAGCCGCTTCTTGTCAGGTTCCTCGTCGCCGCTGAACGTGAAGGCCAGAAGGTCTTCCGTGATCGATTCCGCCCGGTCCTCGGGGAGGTTGTGGACCCCAACGTGAAAGAAGCCGTATTCGAACGGAACGGTCCATTCGAGCGAGATCGGAGCGTGCTGTTCGGCCTCGTCCGCCTTGACCTCAAGATTCGCGGTTATGCTGTCGTGGTCGGTAAGCGAAACGAGCGGCGCAAGTCCGGCTTCCTCGATCTGCTCCTTCTCGATCCCGTAGACCATTCCCGGCGGAAGCGGCGGGGACCAGTAGGCGGTCGAGAAATCGATCCCCTTGCCTTCCCGTTTCAGATAGTTCTTGCGCTCCCGTCTCCAGAAGAAATTGATGATGGGTAGCCGGTCGGCATAATGCGGGATGAAGTCCAGCATTTCCTTGGATTGCTCTGTGTGGCAGTGGAGCGAAACACCCGTCCTTCGCTTCTTTCCAAGGTCCTCGGCGTCGTGCAGGATATGCAGCCTGGTAAGTTTCAGCATTGGTCTTCTTCTCCGGAACGTGGCCGAACCAAACACAGTAAAATAACAAATCAGGCCCCCAAAGTAAATTCGCTCCGCCGCTCGAAAAGGGTCGGTTGAGGTGATACGGAAGCGGTTGGTATCGGCCCTTGTATAGCGATAGCGGAGGCCGTCCGTTCGGGAAAAAACTTGTCAGATACCGCACGGGAGCGGTGTTTACTAACCAGATAACGAAATACCGCGTAAATACTCACAGAAAAGCGTTCTTAGGAGAAAGCAATTATGTCTTGGTTTGCAACTTTGCTGCTGGCGGGAGCAGTGTTCTCGTCCGGAAGCGGCCTGCAGGTTTACGAACAATTCAACGAGCCGAAGCGGCCTACGGCGCCGATGCCGGTCGTTCTCGATGAAACCGAGAGATTTGAACAGACGTATCCGTTCAGTCCCGACGGCACCATCGAAGTGTCGAACATCAACGGCTCGATCACCGTCGAGGCCTGGGATTCGCCGCAGATCCATCTCGTCGCCGTAAAGGTCGCAGACTCGAAGGAGCGGCTCAACGACGTCGCGATCGAGATCGAGGCAACGCAGACCGAGTTCAAGGTCGAAACGGACTATAAAAAGCGGGAATGGAACCGCGAGAAAGAAGAAGGGCGCAAGTATTCCAAGCTTTCCGTGGATTTTCGCCTGAAGGTCCCCAGAACTGCTCAGCTGCGCGAGATCGAGACGATCAACGGCTCGGTCGATGTTTCAAATATGACGGGCTTTACGCAGGTGTCCGCTGTCAACGGATCGGTCAAAGGAATGAACCTTAGCGGCACCGCACGTCTTTCGACGGTCAACGGCACGGTGCTCGCCGATTTCGAAAGCCTTAACGGCGATTCGACCATCGCCCTCAGCACGGTCAACGGGACGGTGAAGCTTGACCTGCCCTCGAACACGAACGCGACGGTAAAGGCCGATTCGGTCAACGGTGAGATTTCGAACGACTTCGGCCTCCCGGTACGCAAAGGCAAGTACGTGGGACGCGACCTGTACGGCCGAATAGGTTCCGGCGACGTCAAGGTCAAGCTGAACAGCGTCAACGGAGGCATCGCGATCGGAAGAAAGAACGACGGCGGAACTCCGAATCAGGCTGTGGATCTGCTCCCCCAGAAGACCGCGGATGACTTTGATGACACCTTCGAGTCGAGATTCGAGTTCGAAATGGAAAGGATCAACCGCGATTTCGAACGCGCTTTGAAAGAATCGGAAGCAAAGATCGCCTTTTCAGGCAAAGAAGTTGAAAAGATGATGGAAGCGTTCGAGACTGCGATCTCGGTCTCCGTTCCGGAAGTGACGATAAGCACGGAAGCGATCCGAAAAGCGACCGAAGCGCTGGACCGACGGGAGCTCTCGGCCGATCTCGAATCGGAAAAGGCCCGTCTGGAGGCCGAACTCGCACGGGCGTCAGAAGCGCTTTATATGGGGAGATCGCCGTTCGTTGAAGAAAAGAGCGGTTCGTTCGAAGTGTCCGGCAAGCCGAAAGTGATCGTCGACGCGAAGAGCTGCGCGGTCACGGTGAGAGGCTGGGACAAGCAGGAAGTGAAGTATTCGGTTACGCGCCTGAAAAGGAACCAGGACAGCGGCGACGTGAAGGTCGATACGGTCAAGGTCGGCGAGGAAGTGAAGCTGATCGTGAAGAACTCCGCTTCTTCATCGAGGTCCGACAGCGAGTTTTTGAACAAGGTCCGGCTGGAGGTATTTGTCCCAAAAAAGTCGGATCTCCGCATCATCACGGACGGAGAGGTGCGGCTGGAAGGAGTGACAGGTGACCTTGAACTGCAGGGCAGCCACGGGGCGGTCAATGTGCGGGATTCGATGGGCACGCTGAAGATCTCGGAGGCGAGGGGAACGATCAGGGTTATCGGATTCTCGGGAACGCTCTCAACACGGCGGATCGAAGGCGACCTTCACCTGGAAGGAGACTTCAAGAAGATCAATGCCTCTGAAGGCGAAGGAAACGTCTATTTGACGCTTGCCGATAACGCCGATGCGCTGATCACAGCCTGCGATGTCGATCTGCTGGATGCGGTCGCTGTCAACGAATCCACCTTCCGGCTGGGTACGTTGAGCGTCGTGAAGCAGGACGACCTTTCCTGGAAGATAGGAAAGGGCTCGGCAGTCTATAACTTTCAGGAGCAGGAGGGTTCGCTTCAGCTGCGTCCCCGCAGCTCGATGTTCATCAACTAGACCGGTGTCGACCCCGGAATGCTTCATTCGACCGGAGCATTCCGGGGAACTTCCGGTCATTCGATTCGTTAGCTTTGTTTCCGGAATCTGCAGTTCAACGTTTCCGGTTTGAAACCAAGACAAACTGAAGCCTCGGACCCGACAAGGTGAAGAGGAGATCGAACGTACGACAGGCGACTTAAACCGTACTCTTACATACATAAACCAGTTACCCGCCTGTCCCCGATCCCTCCCGAACACCGTCTATCGTCCAAAGGCTGCCGGACGGACCTTCCGTTCGTGTCGCGTGAAATATGGGCAAGATCTTATCTATCGCCGCGATCCTGATCTTCGCGGTCAGCGCGTTTGGCCAGACCGAGGGTTCGGGCCAGTCTTCGCCGTCGCCGAACGGCGCTTCCGACACGGCCTCGAAAGCGGCGGACTCGTCGAAGGGTGAAACGGTCCGCGTGGGCAAGGTGGACGTTCCTGCTGAAAAACTGCGGCCTATCGTCGTGCCGAAGATCCCGGCAGAGGGCATCACGATCGATGGCCGCGTCGATGAAGAGCTCTGGCTGACCGCTGCGACGTTCAGGGATTTCTACCAGACCTCTCCCGGCGACAACGTCGCTCCAACCAAGCCGACTGTCGTACTGATGATGTACGACGAAAAGCACCTCTACATAGCATTCAAGTGCTGGGACGAACCGGACAAGATCCGCGCGACCGTCGCCAAGCGCGACAACGTATTCGGCGAGGACAATGTAAGGGTCTGGCTAGACACTTACGACGATCAGAGACGCGCGTACATACTGGGCTTCAACCCGCTGGGGATCCAGCAGGACGGAATATTCACCGAAGGCCAGGGCGCAGATTTCTCGGTCGATATCGTGATGGAATCGAAGGGCGTGATCCAGGACTGGGGCTGGTCGGTCGAGGTCAAGATCCCTTTCAAGTCGCTTCGATACACCGCAGGCGATGGCAAGAACTGGGGGTTCAACGCGGCGAGGAATATCGACCGTATGAACGACGAGTTCGATTCGTGGATGCCGGACGACCGGAATGTCTCCGGATTCCTGATCAAGCATGGCAGGATCACCGGCCTGAACGAGATCAAGGCGGAACGGACGCTCGAGATCGTTCCTTCCGTCACGCTTTCGCAGACAGGAAGGCGCAAACGCACGCTGCCGATTTCGGTCGCCGCGTCGAATCCGTATCACCCGATCTTCAATCCGAACGGGACCATCGATCCCGGAAGGTTCGTTAACGACCCGGTCGAGCACGACATTGGCGTCAACATCAAGTACACGATCACGTCGAACATCACTCTCGACGCGGCCATCAATCCGGACTTCGCGGAGATAGAGGCCGACGCGCCGGTCGTCACGGCAAATCAGCGGTTCCCTATATTCTTCGCAGAGAAGAGGCCCTTTTTCCTCGAAGGTGTCGAGATCTTTCAGTCGCCGTTGCAGCCTTTCTATTCGAGGACGATCGTCGATCCGGACGTCGCGGCCAAGCTGACCGGGAAGGTTGGTAAGAACTCGTTCGGATTTTTGCTCGCGTCCGACAACGCTCCCGGAAACTATTCCGAGGACGAGCGAAACGATCCGGATCCGGACTACAGACCCAGCGAGGAGTTCCTGGACAAGAACGCGTACTTTGGCGTGCTCCGGCTGAAACGGGACATCGGAAAAGAGCACAACGTGGGTTTCTTCAGCACCGCGAGGATATTCCCCAGAAACCGCAATTTCACAGGCGGATTCGACGGTACGTTCAAGCTCAACTCGAAGACCGTGACGAAGTTCCAGGTGCTTGGAACACATTCGAGGCGGTATTTTTACGACCCGGAAGAGAACCGCTCCGAGTACAGGACAGGGAACGGGGTCGGGTACTATTTCAGCGTCGACTACACGACCGACCGTCACGGGTACTTCATTGAGGCGATCGGAAGATCGAGGGATTACAGGGCGGACGCCGGGTTTACGAGGCGGACGAACACGAACTCTTTTCTGGCAGCGAACCGTTTCAGCACCAAATCAAGGCCTAACGCCCCGATCATAAGGGTCAACTCGAACCAGTTCGCGAGGATCAACCTTGACTGGAAAGGCCGAAAGCAGGCCGGAGTGGCGGGCGTGAACTTCAACCTCTCTCTTCAAGGCAATACGTTCATCTACGGGGAAACAGGTTACGGTTTCGAGAAGATCTACGAGGACGAGTTCGGTCCGAAGCGTATTCCCGGTGTTCGCAACGGGGCATTCTTCGGTGACCCGGAGAGGGCGGCGCACCAGGGCTATTTCAGCTTCAACATCAACAAGACCTTCAACAAACAACTGTCGGCGTACGGCTTCGTGGGGTCGATCTGGAACGCACTCGACTTCGACTTCGGTGCGGGACCCGTGTTCGACAGGGTCAGCCCTCCGTACCTGGCGTTTCTCGAGCGGTATCTTCAGGATCCTGACACCGCGGGACCTTACCCGGCGATCGATCCGGGCAAGGGGAAGCAGTTCGATATGGAGGCCGGATTCAACTTCAAGCCGGTCGACCCTCTTAATTTCTCGTTCAACTACACGAAGAGCAAGCTGACCAGGAATGACACGGGGCGCGACGCCTACGACACGAACATCTTCTCGCTTCGCTCGACGTACCAGTTCACGAGGTTCATATTCACTCGTGTCCGCTGGGATTACGATACCCTTAGCCGGGGCGCTGCTGGCCAGATGCTTTTCGGCTGGAACCCGAATCCCGGCACGGCTTTTTATGTGGGTTATAACGACTCATTCAATTACAACGGCTTCAGCCCTCTGACGGGCCAGTTCGAGCCGCGGTTCGAACGGAACAGCCGCACGTTCTTCATACGGGCTTCATACCTTTTCCGCAAGAGTTTCTAGTAAATAGCTCCTCCAAAGCATTTATTGATGCTCGTAACTGCGGAAAAGCAGGCGGCGGTCGCGACACCGCCGCCGCCCTCTCCCCTTTACTCTCCTCGTTTGCCGACTTCTTGCAAGGGCGCCATTTTACGGGCGAACCGGACACCAGCGTGGCGTTATGACACACAGGGATCCGGCGACGCCTGAAAGGCCGACTACCGGCCGGACCTTGAGCGAGAAACGCCGCGGCGCATTCACAAATATGTTCTTGTAATTTCTTAGGTCATGGTGTATAACCCTCAGAGGACACTACATTTCTTTGCTATTTGATAAGGAGGACCAATGAAGCTAGCCAGAAGTTTTGTAGCTTTCGCTCTTTGCCTTTCCCTCGTTTCCATCTCTTCCTTAACCCTGGCAGTTCCCGAAGCTGCCGCCCAAGATTCAAAAGTTGCTCTGCAGCGCGGATATCGAACAGGATATTCCGACGGATACATGTCCGGTTACCGTGACGTGATCGAGAACGCTGCCAAGAGCTACAAGCGCCATCCTGAGTACACGAGCGCCGACCGTGCCTACAATCAGGACTACGGAAAGCTCGAGGACTACCGCGACGGGTACAAGCAGGGGTTCGAAAAAGGTTACGAGGCCGGATACGGCAAGCAGAAGTTCGAGTCGGCGATCCCTGAATCGCTTGCCTACAGGGGTGATGTGAACGTTGAACCGGTCGTCGATACGCCGGCTGTGCTCGATGTTCCGATCCCGGACGTCCCTGCAGACGATGTTGCGGACGCGGTTATCCCTGATGATGAGCCAATAATCGACGACGAGCCGCTTCCTGCAGCAGATCAGCCGCAGGACGACCCGTATACCGATCGGGCACCCGCGGCGGACAGCGCGATGCCGAAGATGACGAAAGCGTCGTTACCGAACAAGTCCGCTTACACGGGCGACGAGATCATCATCATCCCGGCGGATACAGAGCTTGTGGTCGAACTTCTCGAGGAAATGGACACGAAGGTCCTTCGGGAAGGCGATCCGTTCAAGGCTCGTGTCGTTTCGCCGTCCGAGATCGGCGGAGCGATCATCGAAGGGCGCGTTGCAAAGAACAGAAAGCCCGGACGCCTGAAAAGGCGTGCCGAGCTGGTCCTCTCGTTCGACCGCATCGTCCTGTCCCAGAACCGCTGGGCGAACTTCAACGCCTTCATCATCGAGGTCCTTCCGCTGAAGGGCGATAACGTGAAACGCGTCGATAACGAGGGAACCGTCGAAGGCCAGAGACCTTACAAGGAAGACTCGATCAAGCTTGGCGCCGCGACCGGAAGCGGTCTCATCATCGGCGCGATCGTCGGTGGGCCCGTGGGCGCCGCTGTCGGAGCCGGGGTCGGCGCGGCCTTTGGAGTAGGAGCGGTGGTCGTCGAGCGCGGCAAGTACATACAGCTCGCCGAACAGCAGCAGTTGAGGATCAAGACCGCTTACGAGACCCAGATCCGCTAGATCCGGGTTTTGCGGTGGATGTAGTGTTCAGTTTCCTATGGTGCGGCCGCCCGGCCGAGCCGGCCGCACGTTCATTACCGCGAATCCGTGCGTCGTTATCTTCTCCTTGTAACGGCGCGATCGGATTCGCGGTTTTTTCTTCCGAAGACAAGCTTTGGAGATTTCGCGTATGGTGCTAGTATTGCAGCCATTCAAGCGAATCTGACCACGGGCCCTGATGCCCCTAACGACGGTCCTTCAACCCATTCAGTTCTCCCGGAGCGAATTAAATGAAGCAGTCTCTAGTCCTGGCCCTGATTCTCCTGTTCTTTTCCCTCGCCGTCACCGCGCAGATACCCCAGCAATTCATCTGGAAGATCACTTTTATCGCCGACAGTATCGGCAATAGCAAGGTGACGGTGCAGAACAGGTGCAGGGAGTCGCACGAGTTCAGGATCACGGGACGCAACGTTTCGTATATGGACTTCGCCAGGACGACGCTCACGGTCAGGGGCGGCGGTTCGGAGAACGTGCCTGTTTCGGTCGACACGAAGGGCCTGACTCGGCGAAGCTACCAGGGACAGGTGACGCTGTTCTGTCTGACCTGCGCCAAAGAGCCGGGCTGCAGCCAGTCAAGAGATATCCTAAACGTAACGCTGAATGTCGTGACGAAAGAGCAACTGGCGAACTACCGGCCTTCAAAAGAAATAGGGATTGATTCGCCGATCGCGATCACAGCCCGGCAGTCGGACGCTTCCGCTCCAAACGTTTCTGAGGCAGAGGTCAAAAAGCTCCTTGAAGACCTTTCCGGGAACCCTTCGGTCGAGTCTCGTCCGGGATTGGCGCCTATAGCAGCGTGCGGAGTCCCGCAGGTGAGAACGGCAGGTACTGCCGCTTCAAAGGACTGCAAAGGAGAATGCGCGAAGCGGCAGAAGGCGGTGAGGGACCTTGAAGAGAAGGTGAGAAAGGAGACGTCGGCTGCCGAGAGATATTGTTTGGGGCTGATGCAGCTAGAGAATACGACCGCATTCGTCGAAGCCCGCGCGAGGCGCGCCGAGAAACAGCTGGAGGACGCGTCAAACGCCGGATCGGACCAGAGGGTGCTGGGGTCTCTCCGGACCGAAGCGGAGAACTCGCGGAAGGACGCAGCGGTCTTTCGTGAACGCGTGGATAAGGCCCGGCAGATCGTCGATAAGGCGAAGGAGGACGCCTTCGCCGCCCAGCAGGAACTGGACGATGCTGTGAGTGCGTTCGACGATTGCGTACGAAGGAACCCTTCCGACTGCAATTGATCCGGGAGAGGACGGCAGACGGTTTCGATGGCAGAAAATGAACGGGGCGCGCCTTTTGTCGCGCTTCTGACAGATTTCGGTACGGGCGACCACTTCGTCGCCGCCGTCAAAGGCGCGATACTCGCGATCGAGCCGCGCGCCACAATAGTCGACATCACCCACGAGATAGGCCCGCACGACATAAGGTCGGCGGGCTTTTCGCTTTGGGCCTGCTACAGGGATTTTCCGAAAGGTACGGTCTTCGTTTGCGTCGTGGATCCGGGCGTGGGATCTGAGAGAAAGCGGATCGTGCATTCGGCGGGCGGATATCTCTTTGTGGCCCCCGACAACGGGCTCCTGTCGTTCATATTCGACCAGGAAGAGGGCGAGACCCTTGAGATCGAAGAAGGCAGATACACCGCGGACCGCATCTCGGGCACGTTCGACGGCCGCGATGTCTTCGGCCCGGTCGGCGCTCATCTGGCTAAAGGCGTTCCTCCTTCATCGATCGGGAAGCGCCTGGCCGATCCTCAACACCGCGCGACGGGATTGCGTCCCGTTGGAACCGAAACGGCTGGCTCGGGGCTTGTGATACACATCGACAGATTCGGAAATCTGATCACGAACCTTTGGCCCGCGGACCTTTCGGACGGCAATTCGGTGGAGATCGCCGGGACCGTCATTACCGAACGAAGGAAGTATTTCGGCGAAGGCGGGTCGGGTGGGATTTTCGTGATCGAGGGAAGCACGGGGCTTCTTGAGGTGGCTTCGAACCGGAACAGCGCCGCGGACGCGCTCGGCGCGAGGGTCGGCGACGTGGTCTCGATCGTCACCGCCGAAAGCCGTTTCGGCCAATGATTTGGGACGTTTCGCTTGTTTCTTGAAAGTGAGAATGATATCTTCAGAGAAACAAAAATCTTAATTTTTTCAAGGGTATAGAGACAATGACGAACGAATCAACTGCCAAGAGTTCGGCCGCCACGGAAGGTCTGCGGGGCGTGGTCGCGGCTCAGTCGTCGATGAGCAAGGTCAACGGCGACGAAGGCATTCTTATTTACCAGGGCTTTGACATACACGATCTTGCAGAGCATTCGACATTTGAGGAGACGATATTCCTTCTTTGGAACGGCCGGCTCCCGAAGCAGGACGAGCTCGACAGGCTGAAGACGGAATTACGCGCGAACTACGAGCTTCCGGCGGAGATCCTCGTCTTTATGAAGCACTTCCCACACGAGGCTCAGCCGATGGATGTGCTTCGGACGTGCGTGTCGACGCTCGCGTTCTACGATCCCGAGGGCACGGGACACACGCTCGAAGGCGCCCGCCAGGCGGCGGTGAAGCTGACCGCGCAGTTCCCGACGATCGTCGCGGCCTGGGAAAGGATCCGGAACGGGAAAGAGCCCGTGCATCCGGATATGGACCTCGATATCGCCGAGAACTTTCTCTACATGATGCGCGGCGAGAAGCCCGATCCGAGCGAGGCGAGGATGCTCGACATCTGTCTGATCCTCCACGCCGACCACGGTTTTAACGCATCGACGTTCACGACTCGCGTCATTTCCGGCACGAAGGCCGATATGTACGGCGCGGTAACGGGCGGCATCGCGGCTCTCGCGGGCCCGCTTCACGGCGGAGCGAACACCGAGGTTATGAAGGCTCTGATCGAGATCGGGAGCGTGGAAAACGCCGAGCCGTGGCTGGAGAACAAGCTTGCTAACAAAGAAAAGGTGATGGGGATGGGCCACGCGGTCTACAAGACCGAGGACCCGCGCGCGACCTGGCTCAGGCGGTTCTCCGAGCAGATGGGCGGAGTTACCGGCGAGACGAAATGGTTCGAGATCTCGAAGAAGCTCGAGGACCTTATGAAGGAGAAGAAAGGCCTGAACCCGAACGTCGACTTCTACTCGGCCTCGACCTACTACATGATGGGGATCCCTTTGGACCTCTACACGCCGATCTTCGCGATCAGCCGCATCTCCGGCTGGACGGGGCACATCCTGGAGCAGCTGGCGAACAACAAGCTGATCCGCCCGAGAGCCGATTACATCGGCAACTGGGATATGAAGTACGTGCCGATCGCTGAAAGATAGTTCAAGGTTCAAAGTTCCAGGTTCCAAGTGAAAAGGCGCCCCGGCTAGTCGGCGGCGCCTCTTTTTACGTTTCAGGTACCAGGCAGTCGGAACCCCGAGTGCGAGCGAGGGGCCAGGCATTGATCATTGGCCAATGACCATTGACCAATGGAGAGTCGCGCAGCGACGGCCTGCCTGTAGCCGTGGGTGGAGCAAAGCGGAACCCACGGATCACGTCGGATCACTCGCGCATCGCGGAGCGATTGCGTGATTCCGGCCGGGATGTGCGATAAGCTTCAGCTTGTCGCGGACCGCCCGCGGCCCAATTCCGCGCTTTCGCGCGGTGCATTGCTTCGGACCGCAGATACAGCTTTCAACTCGAAAAGGCGTCCCGGAAGTTCCGGAGACGCCTTTGTTGATCTTGTGCGAGCCTGAGCTTCGCGAGGCAAAGACCCGGACTGGAGTACAATTCAGACTTCCCCAAAAGGAAGTCCGGAGAGGCGCCGATTTCGACGACAACGCAAAATGATGTTGCGATGCGGGTCCGAAGGGCACGCGACCGGTCAGGGCCGGATGGTCCATCGCCAAGAGAACGGCGCCTTCACGGCCACAGTTCACCGGACTAAGTCAAGTCGAGAGAATGAGTTAAAGGAGGCCAAGATACAGTGACGGGATATAAGAAGAATTCGAACGAAAGCAATGTCAGACGCAAACGAAGGTTCGCCGCAGTCACACTTTGTGGCTTGATCAGTGTTCTCCTGCTGTCGGCCGTTTCATTCGCCCAGCCCCGTTCCGCGCCTTCCCCCACTCCTCCCGGTCAACAAGATCTCAGAAGAATAACTGCATACGCTAATGCCCTGCGTACCACCGCCATCCGATGCAACCGCGGCAATTGCCCTGTGATCGCCTGCGAGTCAGCCCGAACGGTTCACGACTCGCTCGTCGAGGCCCGTTATTTCACCAAATACGCGTATTTCTGGTACAAGACTGCCGCTGAAAGGCACGAACAGCAGTGGCTGCGAACGGTCGAGTCGACGAGTATGAATACCGAAAGGCTTGCAAGGCTTCAGACGATCACCGCATACCAGGAATATGTGGTCAACATTGCCGGCACGATGCTCGACATCGCGGGGTTGCTCGCGGGGCTTGAAGATCTGGCGAGCGATCCGAAGAAACTCGACGAGATGTCCCGACTCGAGTTCCTGTCCCGCCTCGATACACTATATGAAGCGTCAAAGTCGTTCGAGTCAGCTCGCAACACTCTTGACACCCAGGATCCTGACATCAGGGTATTCAACATAGAAGATTCTGATATCAACAACGCCAAGAGCACCCTATCCGATATCAAGACGATAGTAGAAGAAGCCGCCTCGAACGGCCGCGACTGGCGGGCGACGCTCAGATCCGCAAAGTCGCTGCGGTCGATCGGCCAGATCGCCGGACGGTACCTGCGGGCTTTCGCGCAATCGGAGATCGATGAAAGAAAGGCGCTGGCTGACGAGTATGCGCGTGACATTTCTGCCGCGGAAAGGGTTCTCGCCGCGTCATTTCGGGATTTTCGGACGTTTGCGGCAAGACGCGATGCAGCGGAGGACGCTTTCCGCAGTGTCGAATCCCTTTTCGATACTGACGGGGAAGCAAACTGGCTGCGCTGCACCGCGAAACTCAGCATAGCGTGCGGCGGTTTCCGAAGCTTTCCGGAAGAAAGAGTACCCGATTACGCAGCGGTAACGTTCTACGGCGACGACATAGAGCTTGCGACGGCGGGTGATCCTTCTGCCTGGGGAAGAGCGATACCGTTTCTCGATACCAGGATCGAGAACATTGCTGACAGCTTCCGCTCGCTCGAGATCGTTGACGTGAGTCCTTCCTTGACGCTGGAGAAGACGCACTTCGAACCCGAGGAAAGCTTCGTGGCCGGCTTTTCAGCTCCCGCCTGCTTTGGACTGAGCTCCTGGGTCGCTGTAAGGAAGTCCGGATCACCAGTGAACTCCGCTACCGTCCCGTTCGACGATAGAAGGCGGATCACGAGAGGAACAAGAGGCGAACTTGGGTTTGGGGCTCCTGAAGAAGAGGGAACCTACGAACTGATCCTTTACGACGCCGCCGGGGGACGGGTAGCGTTCTCGCTGCCGTTTTCGGTCGGCGAGGAAAACGAGGGGCCTTTGGGGACTTCGCTGAGTATCTTTTGTTCGGCGGACGGACCAACCGGCTCCGGCAGACTCTCGGGCGAACTGATCGTGAACGGTGAGCCGACCGAAGGTCACAGAGTCGACATTAGACTCCTGTACGCAGAAGGCGAGAGGAAATCGCGCTCGATACGGACCGGACCGGAAGGGAAGTTTGACTCTTCATTACCGATAAATGACGGTGGAAAAGGCCGCGTTCAGGCGTCTGCGGTCGTTGCAGGGAAAAGGATCTTCAGTGACCAGTGCGTCTTCGGTGATCCGGGAAAACCCATTCCGGCGGGGCACGGCCGGCTGACGATCGTCGCCCTCGACGGGCTGGGCGACGCGGTTTCCGGCTCGCGGGTGTGGATCTTCAGGTCGAAAACCGACTCGGAAGTTGCAAGCGCCTGGGAGCGCGAGTTCGATCTTCCGGCAGGCGTAAGCTACGACATAAGGGTTCACAGCGATGTGCCGATGGAAGCCAAAGGGATTACGCTCACCGAGGGGCGCGAACGGATCGTGCTTGTCTCGGGACACGGCAGACTTCGGATCGTGTCGTACGACGGAAGCGGCACGCTTCGTAGGGGCTCGAGGGTGATCGTCCGGCGCTCGGGAAGCGAATCCGACTTCGCCGGCGGATGGAAACGCGAGTTCGATCTTCCGTCAGGGCTCTTTTATGACATCGGCGTATTTCTGGACGGGGATTTCGTCTGGAGACGCGGAGTGTCCGTAGAAGCTCACCGGGAGAACATCCTGTTCATCGGGGCTCCGAGAACGGCGCCGTCTCCGGATGCGAGCGTCAGCATCAATTGCGGCGGTTCGGCAGACCGGGGACTCGTGACCGGACGGATCTCCGGCGGCGATGGTTTCGTACGGCTCCATCTCGAATATTCCGACGGTGAAAAACTGTTCAAGCGCGTGCGCACTGATCAAAATGGACGCTTCTCGGCGAGATTCGAGTTCGATCGCGAAAGGAGAGGTTCGGTCCGGGCGATGACCGTTGCGGAAGGTAAAGAGATCTGGAGCAGGACGTGTGAGCTGTGATCGCTGCAGCGCAAAGGGCTGCTCTAAACGGATGTACCATAAGCTTCAGCTTGTCGGGGACCGCTCGTGGGCTGAGCTGTCTTCCGCGCTTTCGCGCAGCGCAAACTGAAGTTCGCATTACCTCGAAAGGGCGGGCACAGGTCCCGCCCCTACTCTTCAATGCCCGCTGCCCCCTCGCTGACGCTCGGGGTTCTGCCTGCGTGATCGGCACGCTCCCTGACGGTCGAGTTTCTGCCAAGACCGTGCCGCCGCTAAACCGGCTCTCAGGGTGCTTCTGTGGAATCGCGATCTATAGACTTGCCGTGCCAACGGCACTCCGGAGCATACCGAGTGCTCGAATTCTATTCGTTGATCCCGGAAGCAAAAAGAAGCGCCACCGATTACCCGGTGCGCTTCTTTTCCAGGTACCTGGAACCCTGAACCCTGAACCTTGAACTAGGAACTTGATTCCCCGTCCAGTTCGATCCCGAAGATCTTTGGATTCTCGATGAACTCCGCAAGCTTGTCAGCGTCGAACTTAGCCCGCACGACCACCGCCTCGTCGCGGTTGATCGTGACGAGGAGCACTTTGACGTCGTCCTTGTACTCCCTCGCGTTCATATAGACCTGCTCGCCGTTCCTGGAGATCACGCGCAGGATCGGAGTCCAGTTCGAATCGAACGCGTCGTTCATCACCCACCGCATTTCAGAATCAAGCGATTCGCGTGTGAACTTCAGTTCCCTGTATACGGTCACTTTGAAACTCTTCACCCCGGCCGGCCTCACAATCCCGACCGCCGCTCTCGCCAGCCACTGGAAAGGGATCTTCACCTTCTTCGCATCGTAACGCTCTTCCAGATGATCGCAGACCTTGTCGAACTCATTGCCCTTGGCAAAGGCCGAAGGCGCGGCCGCCGAAGCGATCGCCGCGACCAGGAGGACTACCACTGCGAATGCCTTTAATCCGCTTCTCTTCATCGCTTTTCCTCCTTTCGGTCTATTCGTTCCCGTCGTCGTCTTTCTCTATGTCGAACTTAGGGATGTTCAGCTTTCCGCTCATCTCGACGAGTGTGTCGATATCGATCGGCCCGATAACGTTCACAAGACCTATGGTCCGGTCCTCGGAGAGGATCACGGCGACGCCGCTGATATCCTGGCCCTCGAACATCGTGTAGACATCGATCTTCTGGTTCTTTCGCTTGCTGCGGACGTTGGCGAGCTTCTCCCAGCCCGGAGCCTGAAGCTGGGCGCGGATCGTATCGACGTCGGACATGTTGTACTGATTGTCCTCTTCGAACCGGAAGACGCGGACGTAAATGCCTTCGAGGCCCTTGATCGCCTCGCCGACCTTCTGTGCGTCCTGGTCCTTGACCTTGACGAGCACGCGCTTTGCGAGCTCGAGCATCTTGCCTTCGACATTGACCTCGACGACTTCCGTCGCCTTATCGGTCAGGTAGTTGAGGTTGTCGAACTGAAGCCTCGCGCTCTGCGCGTTCGCCGCCGTCGCCGTTACAAGCGCGGCAAGAGCGATTGCCAGGGCGAATTTCGTTTTTCTGAATGATCTCATCGTTTAATTGCTCCTTGCGGGTATTTCAGTCTCTGCGTACGTGTCTCCGTCCGCTTTCTCCTGCACCAGTTTCAAACTTGACGTCGTTACCGAAAGCGCCAGCATAAGCTGGTCGTATGCCTCGCGCTCTTCTTTTGTCAGCGTCGCGAGATGGTCTTCCGGCGGCGCGGGATCGGAAGCTATCGTAGGTACCGTCTCGGGAAGCGGCGCTTTCAAAGCACGCGATCTGAAAGTTCTTGCCGGAGTTTCGGATCTGACTGCCTTTTCTGTTGAAGACATAGAAGGCGCGTCCGGGATCTCCACCGCGGAAACTTTCGAAGGCGGGCTCTCGACCCTTACTGAAAGAGGTCTTGGATCCTGCAGCCCGTTTCCGACGGCAAAGAACATAAAGGCCGCGGCAAGAACAGAAGCGAACGAAAGCCCCGCGAACGCGAGCCTGAATCCGAACCGCGGGCGTGAACGCGGCTCGGCGGCGGGAACCGCCCGCGGGGCCTCCTTCGCTTGCAGACGGAACGGCGCGAGCTTTCGCTCGAGATCTTCGATCCCGGCGTCGGTCCCGGTCCTGTTCCACAGATAATCTTCGTTCATTGTTCAGCTCCTGATCCCGAGCTTCTTTCGCAGCATCTTCATGCCCCGGTGCAGGTTCACTCTTACGGAATCGTGTGTAAGCCCCGTCACCTCTGCGATCTCCGGGCCGGTCATTCCTTCGACCAGCCTCATCACGAGCGTCTCGCTGTATGCCTCGGGCAGGTCGCGTATCGCTGAGAGAACCTCGTACGCCTCGTTCACAGGCCTCGGCTCGGCCCCCAGTTCTTCGGGGATCTCTTCCGACTGTGTCGCGTTGCGGTACGAATCAGCGATCGAACGCCTCGCGATGCTCGCGATCCAGCCGCCGACAGCAGAAGGATCGTTAAGCGTGTCAAGCTTCCGAAAAACGGTAAGAAATATCTCCTGAACGAGATCGTCAGCTTCAACGCGCGGCGCGCGAGCCAGAACGATACCGTGAACCATTGGAGAATATTTCCTGTAGAGGTCATCAAATGCTCCCTTCTCGCCTTCGAGCACACGCATCACCATCGACGCGCCGGCGGAATCCGCTTCCTGTTCGGAGGCCTTGCTGCCGGTCCCGTTCTTCGGGAGGAAATACAGATGTCGTGCGATCCCGCTTTCGGACATTTTCGGTTTGCGGAACGTGGCTTGAGGGGCCTGTCTTTGGCCCGGCTCGAATCGCCTTATCCGCTTTCTGGTTACAAGGACGGAACTTGCCGCTGAAGTGTTAACAGGTTTTTCCCGGAGTTCCGTTTCGGGCTTTGATGAACAGGTGGATAACGAATCCCGGCGGCGGAAAGTTTTGTTAGCCTCTGCACGGACCGGGCTTCGGCTTGCGGGCTCGAAGCGCGGGAAATAGAATTGAGGCTTTGCCGGAATAATCAAGCGATCATTTCAAACAAGGAGCAGGCATTATGAAGAAGCTCGCAGTTTCATTCGCCCTGGCGCCGTTCATCCTCGCAGGCGCCGCCGCGTATGCCCAGGACACTATGACACCACCCGTACCGAGAAAAGAGGCCAAGGTCACCAACGTCCACGGCCGCACGCTTACCGACAACTATCACTGGATGCGGGACCGCAACCAGGAAAAATCGCCCGAGGTGATCGCTTATCTCGAGGCGGAGAACAAGTACACCGACGCGGTGATGAAGCCGCACGGGAAGTTCGTCGATTCGCTTTACGAGGAAATGCTCGGGAGGATCAAGCAGACCGACCTGAGCGTGCCGTACAAGTACGGCGATTTCTGGTACTTCACCAAGACGATCGAGGGCAAACAATACCCGGTCTATCTTCGAAGCAAGACCCGCGACGGCAAAAGTCCCGAGACGCTCCTCGATCAGAACAAGATGGCCGAGGGGTACAAATTCTTTTCGATCGCCAGCCTCCGGGTGAGCGACGACGGGAACAAGCTCGCGTATCTCATCGATACAACCGGCTATCGGCAGTACGTGCTGCAGGTGAAGGACCTTGTGACCGGCGAGACGCTTCCGAACAAAATGGAGCGCGTGACGAGCGTCAACTGGGCGTCGGACAACAATACGCTGTTCATCACGACCGAGGACGAGGTTTCGAAGCGGTCGGACAAGTTCTGGCGGCACGACGTCGCCTCGAACGAGACGGAGATGATCTATGAAGAGAAGGACGTGCTGTTCAACGTCTACGCCGGAAGAACGAGGGACGGGAAGTATATATTCCTCGACTCGAACGCCAAGACGATGGACGAGTTCCGTTACGTACCCGCCGACGATCCGAAAGCGGAGCCGAAGCTCCTGATCCCCCGCGAAGAAGACCACGAATACAGCGTCGATCATTACAAGGGCGAGTTCTACATCACAACTAACAAGAACGCCGAGAACTACCGCGTGGTGAAAGCGCCGATCAAAGACCCTTCGGAGAAGAACTGGAAGGAGTTCATCTCGCACGACCCGGAAGTGATGATCGAAGGCATCGATTTCTTCAAGGGTCACGCTGTCGTCTCCGAACTCGAGAACGGGCTTGAATACCTGCGCGTCATCGATATGGAGAAGGGCGGCTCGAAGCGGGTCGAAACTCCGGAAAGCGTCTACACGATGGGAATGGCCGGAGGCAACGCCGAGTTTGACACGCGGACGATAATGTTCAATTACGCCTCGATGATCACTCCGAACTCGACCTTCGAGTACGACCTGAACACAGGCAAACGAACGCTGCTCAAACAGCAGGAGGTCCTCGGAGGCTATGACAGCTCGAAGTACGAAACCGAGCGTGTCTGGGCGACCGCCCGCGACGGCGTGAAAGTCCCCGTCTCGATCGTGAAGAAAAAGGGCGTGAAGCTGGACGGCAAAGCGCCTATGCTTCTTTATGCCTACGGCTCGTACGGGTACTCGATGACGCCCTATTTCTCGACCGCCAGGCTGAGCCTGCTCGACCGCGGGATGATCTACGCGATCGCCCACATACGCGGCGGCGGCGAGTTGGGCGAGAAGTGGCGCCAGGACGGCAGGATGTTCAAGAAGCTGAACACCTTCTACGACTTCATCGACTGTTCGAAGTGGCTGATCGAGAACAAATACACTTCCGCAGACAGGCTCGTCATCCAGGGCGGCAGCGCCGGCGGGATGCTTATGGGCGGCGTCGTGAACATGTCTCCGGAAACGTTCCGCGCGGCGATCGTGCAGGTGCCGTTCGTCGATGTCATCAACACGATGATGGACGACACGCTGCCTCTGACGACCGAGGAATGGATCGAATGGGGTAACCCGAACGAGAAGGAGGCGTTCGAGTACATGATCAAGTACTCGCCGTACGACAACGTCAAAGCGCAGGACTACCCGAACCTGCTCGTGATGATCTCGATCCAGGACAGCCAGGTCCCGTACTGGGAGGGGGCGAAGTTCGCCGCCAAGGTCCGTGAAATGCAGACCGGCGACGCGCAGGTCCTTCTGAAGACGAACATGGGCGGTGGCCACGGGGGCGCCAGCGGAAGATACGACCAGCTTAAGGAAACGGCCTTTATTTACGCTTACGCGCTTAGCCAGACCGGCATCTCGAAGTAGGCGTCCTGAGCTAATGATACCGAAAGGCCGAAGATTCGATCTCCGGCCTTTTGTTATTGCAATTTCTGTTTAATCAAAAAAACTCGACATATTTGCGCCAGACCTGTTATTCTTATTTTGTGACGGGCGGGTCCTCCGCCCAAGCTCCTTGCCGGAACCAACTCCCAGTCCTATATAGCTTCCCAAGGCGGATCCATAGGTAATGAACTCTCGTCAGTCATCCGGTCAGTCATTCTACTGGCTAACGATCGCTGCAGGCATATCATGTATAGTCGCGGCGACATTCCTGTTGCGTACTGAAAACCTCGGCGCGGGACTTTTCTTCATTGCTGGTTCGAGCCTGATCCTGAGCACTATCACTCACATAAGGCTCGCGCGCGGTGGAGTTTACTTCACACTGTCGGAAGTCCTTGTATTCCTATGGTTCGTGCTGTACGGAAGCGGGATCGCGACCCTTATCGCCGTCGGCGAAGCGGTCGCGGCGTCGCTCGCATTCTCGCGGAAGAGCGGCGAGATGTCCGTCCGTTCCGCCTCCCTCGCCGGTTCGATCGCCGCGATAGGGACCTTTGGCACCGCGATGATCGTAAGGTCGATCTTCGGAAGCCTTCCCGAATCGGCTGCTTCGGCCAGTGACGCTTCCATTGTTCTAATGATGGCGTTGATGGTCGTTTCGCAGTTTCTCATCAGGTCCATTCTGCTGGCGGTACATTCGAACAACGATTCGGTAGAAAAGATCTGGAATGTCTGGTTCAAACGGTGCCTGAATGGATTTGCGCTCTATGTGATAGGCGCACTTGGGGCGGGGCTCGTGCTACGCGCGAGCGACGGCCGCGACCTCTTCCTTATTCTTGCGGGGCTGCTTATCGGCGCCGTGGTCTTCTTTACTTATCGGCGGTACGCGAAGGAGATCCGCAATTCGCTCGAACGGGCGGAAGCCGCAGAGAAGGGAAGAGCGAAAGAAGCGCGGGCACACGTGCGGACGCTCGAAAGGCACATCGCCCGTCTTGAGAAAGCTGAGAAAGAACTGAGCCAGAGCGAGGCAAAGTTCCGTCGCGCGGCGTATCACGATTCGCTCACGGACCTTCCAAATCGAAGGTTCCTGGATCTCGAGCTCGAGAAAGCGTCCGGCCGGGTCCGCAAGACCGGCTCGTACAGCTTCGCGATCGTTTACCTGGACCTGAACAGGTTCGCGGCGATCAACGAGAGCCTCGGCCGGGAGGTCGCCGATAGGTTCCTCATCGCCATCTCGGAAAAACTTACAGGCCTTCTCAGAGGCGACGACTTCCTGGCACGGCTTTCGGGAGACGAGTTTGTGATTCTCCTTTCGGATGTGTCCAACGAGGCCGATGCTCTCCATTTCGCCGAGCTTGCAAAGCGCAAGCTTTCCGGACCGTTCACGATCGACGGCAAGATCCTCTTTGCCGCCGCGACCATCGGCATTGCCATCTGCAACTCGAGCCTCGGACACGAAGATCCGCTGCGACGCGCGCAGATCGCGAAACAAGAGGCCAAGTCAGCCGAGAAACCGTATCTCGTCTACAACGAGGCGATGTACCGTTCAGCTATGAGCCGGCTTCAGGTCGAGAACGATCTCAGAGGCGCGCTTGAAAGAGGGGAATTCGAGCCTTTCTTCCAGCCGATCGTCGATCTGGAATCGATGGAGACGGCGGGTTTTGAAGCACTGATCAGATGGAATCATCCGAGCCGCGGGCTGGTCGGGCCCGGTGAGTTCATTCCCGTGTGTGAGTCGTCAGGAATGATCGTCCCGCTTACCTCGTGGATGCTCGAAGAAGGCTGCCGATCTCTCGGCGAGTGGCGAAAGGAATGCCGAGGTCTCGACAAAGTGTTCATCAGCGTAAACCTGTCGGCGAAGGACTTCGTGGAGGACGGGCTGGTCGAGCGGGTTACGGAATGCATAAAGCACTCGGGGATCGAGGCGGGCTGCCTCAAGCTTGAGATCACTGAAAGCGCGATCATGAACAACTCGGAGAAAGCCGTCGAATTACTCAAGGAACTAAAGGCCTTGGGCGTGAGGCTTAGCATCGACGATTTCGGTACGGGCTACTCGTCACTCAGCTATTTGCACCGTTTTCCGGTAGATACCCTCAAAGTGGACCGTTCGTTCGTCAGTTCGATGGAGTTCGGGAGCGAGAACGGAGAGATCGTCCGGACGGTGATCACCCTGGCGAAACTGCTTGGGATGAAGATCATTTCGGAAGGAATCGAGACCATTCACCAGCTGCATCAGCTGAAGATCCTGAAATGCGAGTACGGGCAGGGAAACCTCTTCTCAATGCCTGTGCCGGCAGCGCAGGCCCTCGCGATCCTGAAAGACGCCAACAAGTGGAAGGGACTCGATCCGGCAGCTCGGCCGGAAGGCGCCTCGCCTCCTAAAGTCGAGAACTACGCCGAGTTCCACAACGGCACAAATCTGCTTCACTAAAGCCTCAAGCCCTTATCTCCGGCCGGCCTCCGAGCGGGAAGTTCTTCTCGAATTCAGAAGCAAGGTTGAGAAGGACATCCTCAGACCAGTACGGTCCGAGAAGTTGCAGGCCGATCGGAAGGCCTTCGTCCGAGAGTCCGCAGGGGACTGAAATGCCCGGAATGCCGGCCAGATTTGCCGAGGCGGTGTAGATGTCGCTCAGATACATCGCAAGCGGATCGTCGGATTTCTCGCCGATCCTGAACGCCGTGCTCGGGCAGGTAGGCGTTGCGATGACATCGCACTTTCCGAACGCGTCCGAGAATTCGCGCTTCAGCATCGAGCGGACCTTCTGCGCCTTTGCGTAGTACGCGTCGTAATATCCGCTCGAAAGCACGTAGGTCCCGAGCATTATCCTCCGCTTCACCTCGGCGCCGAACCCTTCCTCGCGTGTCCGGAAATACATCTCCCGGAGCTCGTGGGCGTTCTCCGCGCGAAAGCCGTACCTGACGCCGTCGTAACGGGCCAGATTCGAACTCGCTTCTGCCGTGGCGATGATGTAATAGACGGCGATCGAATACTTCTGCCTCGGAAGATCGATGTCCACAAGTTCCGCCCCGAGCGATTCCAGCCCTTCGAGCGATCTTTCGACCGCCGTGCGGACCTCCGTGTCGAGCCCCTCTCCAAGCAGCGCCCTCGGGACGCCTACGCGTTTTCCTTCGATCGGCGCCTCTAGTTTCGAACGGTAATCAGGAACTTCGACATCCGCCGTGGTCGAGTCGTTCTCGTCCCTTCCGGCGATGACGGCGAGAACGTCAGCGACGTCGCCTGCCGATCTTCCGAACACCCCGATCTGATCCAGAGAAGAAGCGAACGCCACCAGGCCGTATCGCGAGATCCTTCCGTACGTGGGTTTCAGCCCGACAACACCGCAGAACGACGCGGGCTGGCGGACCGAACCTCCGGTCTCCGAACCCAGAGCGGCGCGGACGATCCCCGCAGCGACCGCGGCGGCCGATCCGCCCGAGCTCCCTCCGGGAACCCTTTCCCTGTCCCAGGGGTTACGGACCGGACCGAACGCCGAATTCTCGTTCGACGAGCCCATCGCGAACTCGTCCATGTTCGTCTTGCCAACTATCACCGCGCCGGCGTTCTCAAGCCGTTCGACGGCCGTTGCGTCGTACTGCGGCTCGTAATCACCGAGTATCCTGGAGCCGCAGGTCGTGCGCTTGCCCTTTGTGCAGATGTTGTCCTTGATCGCGATCGGGAATCCCCCTAGCGGGCCCCCGCCTCCGGCATCCACCCTGGCGAGCGCTTCGTCGCGGTGGATCGACAAAAATGCGTTCAGATCGGGATTGAGCCGTTTGGCCGCATCGAGAGCAGACTCTGTGATCGATTTAGACATTGAGATTGACCGCTATAAGGGCCGGAAACGGGAAGTTCCGGCGGTTCATCTGTTTGGCAGCAGATAGAAGATCACCGCGACGAAGTGACAAACGCTTCCTGTTAGAACAAACACGTGAAAGATCGCGTGGTTGAACCTGATCATCTTGAGGCCGTAAAAGACGGCTCCGATCGTGTATGCAAACCCGCCGACGAACACCCACACGACTCCCGCCGGATCGAAATTCCTGATGAAGGGCTCGAGAGCGAACACTGCAAGCCATCCCATAAGGACGTAGGCGACCGTCGAGGCTTTGTTGAACTTGCCCGTGAAGAACAGCTTGAACGTGATCCCAACAAGGGCGACCGTCCATACGGTACCGAGCAGGGCAAGCCCGAGGCTGCCTTCAAGGACGTGAAGCGTAAAGGGCGTGTACGAGCCGGCGATGAGCACGTAGATCGCGGCGTGGTCGAACACGTTCAGCTTGTACCGAAGCGCGGGCTCCTGAACGTAATGGTAGAGGGTCGATGCGGTGTAGAGAATGACCAGGCTTACGCCGAAGACCGTGAAGCTGAAAATGTGCCAGCCTGTGCCTCGTGTCGAAGAGAAATAGATCAAAGCGAACAGCGCGGCGACGCTCAAGAGGAGGCCGAAGCCGTGGGAGGTCACGTTCAGCAGTTCTTCCGTCGGGTGATAAAAGGTCAAGCGGTCTTTCATAAATCCTTTACTCTTCAGTTCTTTCTACCTTTTCCAGCGCCCAGCCGCCGTCGGTCTTTTCCATCGAGGCCTCGATCTCTCTCTGCTCGTCCCTGTTCGCGTCCTTCCAGAAAAGCAGCACACCGAAAGAAAGGGCGTCCTTTCCCGTCTCGGTGCACTTGCCGATCCGGAACGCCTTCGGAAAGTCTCCGGTTTGCGTCAGGTAGTCGATCTCGCCTTCCTCGTCGATCCTCTGCGCAAGATCTTCGGTCAGGAACTGCCGAATGTTCCTCTGATACTGCTCGTCGGCCTCGCGGCCGCGGTCAAAGTGCAGCGAATACAGCTTTTTCAACTCACCGCGCGCTTCGGTACACGATTCGGATTCGAGGTTGGGAACGCTGCAGGCGGCAAACGCAAGGGCGGAGAAAAGTAGAATTGCTGAGCGTGACCGCATAATAACTCCCCGCCCTAAAGCACCTTCGGCACCCGGAAATGGCCTTCGACCGCCGAGGGTGCCTGATCCAGCGCTTCCTCCTGCGAGAGGGAAGCGCGCGGAGTGTCGTTCCTGTCGGCGTGGGTCGCCTCGCCTTCCGGCGTAAGCCCTCCGATCGCGGGCTCTACGTCCGACGTGTCCAGCTCGCTGAGCTGCTCTACGTACGCCACGATCTCGTTCATCTGCGGCTCGTAGATCTCCGCTTCTTTGTCCGAAATGTTTAGGTGGGCCAGTTTGGCCACTTCTCTAACGTCCATAAACAGTGTGTCCGCAGGGGTTACCGAGCGGGACCGTCCGAAAGGCGTCTCTTTCGGGCGAGGCAGTTGGCGGCGGCTCCCAGGAACAGGTCCCTGAGTTCCGGATCGTCTATTGATTCCGCGGCTCCCTTCAGATCGTCGCCTTCTTCCCTGGCGGCGAGTTTCCGGAACTCGGCATCGGGCATCTTGCTCGAAGCGGTCTTACGCACCGCTTCTTTCACGAGGTCTTCATCGACAAAGAACTCAAGATAAGTAACGGCGGGCGACCGCAGAATCGAGTTGAGCCGGAAGATCATCTGTCCGGAAAGCGATTCGAGATGCCGCTTCCAGATCTGGTCGCGGACAGCGATCCGCAGAGTCTTCTCTTCCATTTCGACCGCCACCGCGTGTCCGGATAGCGTTTCGCCGGCTGCCTTGGTCCACGCCGACACGATTATCGCTTCGCGGACCTGCTCCGGTAGGTCCCGGTCTTCCAGAAACGCCGGAATTGTCCTGAATACGCCTTCCATTTATTATTCAATTGCCCCGAACGGGCAGGCTGCCGATGCTGAAATTCTAAAGTGTAACCACCCATTATTCAATTATGGAACTTCCGAAGCTGATACTTGCCTCAGGAAGCCCGAGGCGGTCCGAGATTCTCGGTTCCGTCGGCTGGCAATTCGACAAGCACGTTGCGGACGTGGACGAGACGCCTCTTGAAGGCGAATCGCCGGAAACATACGTCGTGCGTCTGGCGCGCGAGAAATCCACGGCGGTTGCCGGGCACTACCCGGGTTCAATCGTACTAGGCGCGGATACGACGGTGGTGATCGACGGGACGATCGTCGGCAAGCCCGAGGATGCCGAAGACGCCGCGCGTATGATCAGGGATCTTTCCGGCCGCTGGCACGACGTGGTCACGGGAGTCGCGCTGACGCGGTCCGGGGAAGGAAAGGATCGGGTTGTGTCGGGGATTCAAACGACGGGTGTGAAGTTCCGCGAGATGAAGGATCGCGAGATCGAGTTCCTCGTACGACACGGCGAACCGATGGACAAGGCGGGCGCGTACGCGGTTCAAGCTCAGGCGGCGCTTTTTATCGAAGAGATCCGCGGTGACTATTGGAATGTCGTAGGCCTTCCGGTAAGCCTTGTCTACGAGCTCGTGAAGAGATTTTAGCGAGCCGCGATGAGCTTAAGCTCGTCGCGGCTTCCAGATCAAAAACGGCGCCCGGAAAAGGCGCCGTAATCAATTCTCAAATTGGCCCGATACCTACAAAACGCTGTCGACCCTCTTTGAAACCAGCTGCGAAATGTCGGTTTTTCCGAACGGATCGCTTCCGCTGATAGGGTCGCCGGAAGGCCGTCCCTGTTTGTCGAGCACGATGAACGCCGGAAGCTGGTCGATGTTGTAACGCTCGACCGACCGCTGCCCGCCCGCGTCCCTGAGCACGCTGACGGCGAGTTTCGTGCGCGTCTTGAACTTCCTCAGATCGTCGTCCGACGCGAAGCTCCTGTCCTTCGAAGATGACGAATCCGTGGCGATGAAATAAAAGATAACGTCATCGCGTCCGGAATACTTCTTGGCCAGTTTGTTGATAGTAGCTGCCTGATCGTCCGAGATCGGAAGCCAGCTGGCGCCGATAGCCATCACGACCACCTTGCCCTTGTGGGCCTCAACGTCGATCCGATTGCCGTCGAGCGACGTGAAGACGATGTTCTGAGCGGCGGCGGCCGCTGCCGAAACGGCGAAAACGACGAGAAAGAGTGCTATTTCGCGGGTTTTTCGCATAATGTGTCTCCTGCTTGCGGCCGCTAGGATGCAATCGACCGCCGATCTACTGCTTTTCGTTCAGGATGACGTTGTCGATCAGCCGAACGTCTCCGATCCTTGCCGCGACGGCAAGCAGCACCGGATCATCCCCCACTTTTTCCACCGGATCGAGCGAATGCGGATCGACGAGCGCAATGTAGTCCGTGCGCGCCCGCGGCTCCGAATCGAGCACCTCGCTGACCTTGTCGGTGATGTTGCCGGAGCTTTTTTCGCCGTTCTCAAAGGCGTCTTTCGCCGCCTTCAGACTCTTGTAAATAACTGCGGCCGCAGCTCGGTCGCTTTCCGAGAGCAATTCGTTTCTCGACGAAAGCGCGAGCCCGGATTCCTCACGGATGATCGGCATCACGACGATCTCCGTGTCGAACCTGAGATCGCGCACAAGCCGCCGGATCACGGCCACTTGCTGGGCGTCCTTCTGGCCGAAGAAAGCGAAATCGGGTCGGATGGTATTCAGCAGTATCGTCACCACGGTCGCGACTCCCCGGAAATGACCTGGCCTCGACGAGCCTTCCAGCTTGTCCGAGATGTCGTCGACGGTCACGAATGTCGTGAAATCGTCCCCGTAGATCTCGGTGGGATCCGGCGCGAAGATGTAATCGACATCGTACGGTGAAAGATACTCGGCGTCGGCGGTCAGATCGCGCGGGTACTGCTCGAAGTCGGTTTCCTCGTTGAATTGCGTCGGATTGACGAAGACCGAGACGATGACCTGGTCGCACATCTGCCTAGCCTTCTGGATCAGGCTCAGATGGCCCTCGTGAAGCGCCCCCATCGTGGCAACGAACCCCAGAACGAGATTGTCCCTCCTGAGCTTCTTTGCGACGGAAGCCATTCTCTGCTGCCTGGTGATGATCTCCATAGAGTTGCCCCGGTATCAGGGCCGTGTTCTCAGTCCGGGATCTCTTCGAGTTTGACGGATGAGGGCAGGCCGTACGATTCTTCGTCCGCCGGATAGCGGCCTTCCTTCACGTCTTCCATCCAGGAGGTCACGGCTTCGCTCATCACCTGCCTGAGATCGGCGTACTGCCTGACGAATCTCGGAAGTCTTCCGAACGTGAGTCCTACAAGGTCGTGAAGAACAAGGACCTGGATATCGCATTCGGAGCCGGCCCCTATGCCGACGGTGGGTATGGAAAGCTCGCTTGTGATGATCGCCGCGATCTCGCGCGGGACCAACTCGAGCACGATCGCGAATGCGCCCGCGTCCTCGAGCATCTTCGCGTCCTCGATCAGCCTTTGCGCGTCGTCCGGCGTCTTGCCCTGAACGCTGTAGCCGCCGAGCTTGTGGACCGATTGCGGAGTCAGCCCGATATGCGCCATCACGGGGATCTCTTCGTCGACCAGCCGGTTCACGAGAGCCACACGGTTGCGTCCGCCCTCGAGCTTGACTGCTTCCGCTCCGCCTTCCTTCATCAGCTGAAGCGCGTTGCGAACCGTCTCGTCGGCATTGATGTGGAAACTTCCGTACGGCATGTCGGCGACGATCAAAGCGCGGTTCGCTCCGCGTTTCACCGCTTTCGTCGCAGAGAGGATCTCTTCGAGCGTTACGGGGATCGTGTTCCCGTAGCCGTGGATCACATTCCCGATGCTGTCGCCGACAAGTATTATCTCTACTCCCGCCTCGTCCACGATCCGCGCGGTCGGATAGTTGTACGCGGTCAGGCAGACAAGCTTTTCCCCGCGTTTTTTCGCCTTCTGAAGCGCCGGTACATAGACTTTTTCCGGCTGGTCTGGTTTTAGATATGCCATCGGTCGTGAAGTCCCGTGATTATATCCGTGAACGCCGTTTTAAGTCTAGGATTTAGACAATGTTAGCTTTTTGAAGAAGACGAGCTCTGGGTCAGCGCCCTATCGTCGGTCGAATGGATCGCTTCCGGGACGCTTATGTTTTCGTTCGGATTCCAGCGCCGGACCGCCGAGAGATCCTCGACATCCTGCAGAAGCGTCTCGATAGACTTGTTCTCTACCGGGTGGATGAAATGCGGCGCGAGTTCGGCCATTGGGACGAGGACGAATTTTCGTCTGTGAACGCTCTTGTGCGGGACCTTGAGAAAATCTGTCTCGATCTGCACATCGCCGTAGAAAAGAAGATCAAGATCGGCGGTCCTCGGAGCCTGCAGGAACTTGTGGCGCCTTCCCAGCAAATATTCCACGCGGATCATCCTCGCGAGCATCTGCGAAGGCGTGATGTTGCCGGTCTTCACTTCCGCGACCATGTTCAGGCAGTGGCCGTGATCGGATACTCCGACGGGTTCGGTCTCGTAGATCGCGGATAGCCTAGTTACAGTAAGGCCGGATTCCATAAGCCCGCGCACGGCGAGCAAAAGATTCCCCGCGCGGTCGCCGAGGTTCGAGCCCAGCCCGATATAAGCGATGGTGCTATCGATTTCCACTAGTCGTTCCTTTTGACTTTATTAATAGTTCAAAAGACGGCCGGAGTCCCGATAATGCAGGGTTGCGCGGCATCAATTGTGCGGCGGCGAAAGCGGCCGAAGTCAGCTTTCACCGTCACGATACCGCAGATCCGCACATAAAACCAAACTAAATCTGGTGCTTCGGAAAGGCGATACGGGTCGAACCGGGCTCTGCGAGACGTTTCCCGGGCTACCTCTTTTACATTTTTCCCGCGGTCTGATTCAATGTAATGGAACCGCATTCCAGAGACCGCCGGCCGGGCGGTCCGGGCGGCCGGGGCGCCGTCATTAGAAAATTGCCTCGTTCGAAATGCCCCGAAAGAAATTTCGCAACAGCCAGCGCCACATTTCCACAGCCGACCGGTCGTATCAGGAATACCTGCTCGATCAGTCCGCACCCCTTTCAAACAGGACCGAGCTGATCCGCCTGATACGAGGCGGCGAGGATACCTATCTCGAGCTGAAGCTAAAGCTCTCGAATCCCGAGCGCATCGCGCAGGAGATCGTCGCGCTCGCGAACACGGGCGGCGGGACTATGGTCTTCGGCGTCACGGACCTGCTCAGGATCGAGGGAGTCCGGAATCCCGAGTCCGTACAGGAAGAGCTTGGAAGGCTCTGCAGAGAAGAGATCTATCCGCCGATCCTGCCCCTGATCGACATCGTCGCGTTCGACAACGGCCGGCGCATCGTGGCGCTCGAGATAAACGGAAAAGACAAGCCTTACAGGACTAAGGAAGGGAAGTTCTATGTGCGGCTCGGCGCCGAGAAACTGGAGGCCGACCGCGAGGTGCTTTCGAACCTCATAAAGGAAGCGAGGCCGCTAAGGTACGAGAACATCCCGCTTCCGGAGTTCGATGCGGAGGATTTTGACGACACCCTGCTTTGGAGCTTCGCGCGCGAATTCGACGAGAACGGCTCGAACGGCGACCAGTACAACACGGAGAAATTCCTGAAGAAGGACCTTCTTCTGGCGATCGGCAACGGCGACGACTTCGTACCTACGGTCGCGGGCGTGATGCTTTTCGGGAAGAACCCCTCGATCGAAACGAAGTTCGCCTCGTCGAAGGTCACGCTCAGGAGATTCTCCGGAGTCGGCCCGGACGCTCCTCTCGTCGAAGAGAAGACCGTCAGCGGGAACCTCATCTCACTGCACGAGGCGGCGATGGAATTCATTTCAAAGTACTGCGACCTGGACAAGCACAGGACCGCACGATCGTCGGATCCCGAATCGCCGGTCGAGGCGCGATCCCGGTATCACGTTTATTCTATCGCCGAGGCCGTCTCGAACCTTCTGATCCATCGAGACATGGCACTGATGGACCTACCGACAGAGATCAACGTATTCGACGGTTCGGTAGAGTTCGTGAATCCGAGGAGGACCGCAGGATTTGCTCCTCCGGCCTCAAAGGCGGTTCGCCTGGGGATCACGCAGAGGCTGAATCCGCAGATCGCTTCTGTGTTCTTGAGAAGGGAATACGGCGTGAAGCTTCCGCAGGGCGGGCTGCCGATGATACTCAAGCAGTCGAGATTGTTCTCGGGAAGGAAGGTCGATCTGCAGACTACGGGCGACCTTTTCCGGCTGAAGATCTACGGGGTGAATTAGCAGATCCGCGCGGTTGGTATGAAGCAGTTTAGAGCAGCGCTTTGCGCTGCATCAATATCAACGAACGACAAAAAGAAGGGGCCGCCAATTCTGACGGCCCCGATCCCTCAATTCTCAATTCTCAACTAGTTGTCGTCGTCCTTATTCTCTTCCTCGGTCACGAAATAAGGACGATGCTGGATGACGTATCCCTTCTCTTCGTATTTACCGTCCCCGTTCACGTCAACCTTCACTTCGAGCTTGTATTTCTTCCCCGGAGGCCGCTTTTCGCCAAGGTCGTACGCGATGCTGTACTGATGGCGCATCAGCGCATCAATGCTTTCGAGAATACTCGGGATCTCACCGGGAAATGTCATCTCAAAATGCCGTCCGCCAGAGTCCTTCGCAAACGTGTTCATTTGGCTCTTGGCAACGATAAATGAAGATCTGCCAGGCATTCCGTCGAGCCCATCCAGGGTCGGAAGTCTGTGCTCATACATCTTGAAGAACATATTGCCGGTGCTGATGATATATAAAGGAATACCCGCAGTTCGCACGACATCTCTAGCTTCGTCAAAATTGATTCGGCTGAAAGTGTCGATCCCGGAAGCGACAAGGATGATCGCCCTCCGCGGAGCTTTTACGTCCACCATTCCGCCGTACTCGATCTTCCGCTGTTCGGAATTCTCAAGGACCACCGCATCAGCTTTTCCACCTACCAAGGCGAACTTGATCGCGTCGTACAAGTTGTTTTCCCGAAATGCAGGGCGATTCCTGAAGAGCAGATTGATAGTCGCCTGAAGCCGGGTCGGGTCGTTTGTAAAGTCCGTGATCGGGGTCGGCCGCATATCGAACGCGACGACCGATGCGTAATCGTTCGGCGGCTTGATAAACCGCGAAACGAATGAAGCGACAGGTCTTATGACTTCAAGGTGCCCGTATTCCTGTCCGCTGCTGCCGTAATAGCCGAACACCTCGCTCCACTTGCTGTACTCGACAACCAAAGTGACGGTGATCGGGGCCTCGGGTTCCGCGAAGTTCGTGATCTCCTGCTTCACTCCGTCCTCAAAGACGGCGAAGTTCTCGCGCTTCAGGCCCGTGATTATCGCGCCGGTCTTCTTGTTGTAAACGACGGTGTTGACGTTGACCAGATCGACCTCGATCTCAAGCGGGTCGTCATCCAGAGGGGCGTTCCGCGCCTCTTCTTCCAGCCGGCGTTCTTCCGCCTGTTTGCGGATCTCCTCTTCTGTGAGCCCGACCGGACGCTGGTTCTTCTTCTCGTTCGTGGTCTTCGGCCGCTGCGGTCTCGACTGCGAGAACGCCGTGGCAGCAAAAGCAAAGAGAAGAAATGCGGAGAGCGCCGGCACTGCGAATCGGCGAAGCGTGCTTGATCGTTTCATAATGCGGATCCCGGTTGAATGATTAAGGTGCTTTGATACCGATTGTGTTCTTTCAGTTGGATTTTCGCAAGTATTTCAAGGGCTCCGGCACACAAAAAAGCCCGGCACGCTTTCGCAGCCGGGCCGGAAGGTGGATCAGACCGGGATCAATTGTCGCCGGCCTCGATCTCGATTATCACGTCGAACGTTCCGGAATTGTCCTTGATGTTGCCTTCGTTCACCCCTAGGAACAGCGCCCCGTCGCGCTCGGCGATGAACTCACGGTTCTCGCCTATGAAGATGAAGTCGTTGTTGTCGTCGCCGATCACCGCGATCAACGCTCCGGTCGGCCTGTCCTTGATCAGCTTGTTGGCATCGGGAAGCGTCGCGATCCCGCGCGGCCCCGAGGTGCGGCCGTTGCCGAGCTCGATGCGCCCGTTGCTGATGATGCGGATCTTCTGGCCTTTCTTTACGACCCAGCCGGCGTTCGTCCAGCCGTTCGTCGTGTCGTCAGCGAGCACGGAGACCTTGATCTGCACCGGACGAGGCCTTGTCGGGTCGTCGACCGGGACCGGTTCGTTGCCGGCGGGCGCCGTGTCGACCGGATCCTCATCGAGGATCGGGTCGTCGTCCATTATGATCGGATCGTCGTCGGTCAAAGGCTGGTCGTCGCTGTCCGCGGTGCTCGCGTCGCGAAGGACCGGCGGTCCGCCGGTCGGCACGTTCGGATCGACCGCCACCGCGTTCGGGTCCACGACTCCGTCATCGTCGCCAAGCCGGTCGTCATTCGCCGGGGGACTGTCCCTCCGCGCGGAGCCGACCGTGATGATCGTCTCGTTGCCGTCGGTCCTCTCGGTGTACGAGGGCTGCTTCGTCTCGGTATTCTGCCCCGAAGTGAAATCGGGGACACCCGAGCCGGCGTTGTCGAACTCGATCGATTCGACCTCGTCCGCGAAGAACGTCATCTGGCGCTGGCGCTCGCCCTGGCCGATGAGAATGATGAACTTGCCTCCGCTGAAGCTTATGATCTTGCCCTTGATGATGCTTCCGTCCTTCAGGCGGACGGTGTCGCCGAATGCGAATACGGCGGCTGAAAGGACCAGCACGGCTGCTGCTAAAAATCTGAATAGAAGGGTGGCTGACGACATACTTACCTCCGGTACTTCGTGATAGCGGGGAGTCTTGGGAAATCCGGGACCAAGGGTCCCGTTTCAAATGCGGGTTTCAAACAATGCCCGAACGGCAGTTCGTTGATGCGGAGCGCCAAACGGGCAGTTGCCGCCGGCTGAGTCGATAAAAACAGAGGAATTATACACGAAAGGCGGCGGGTTGTTAACAATGTTTGCTTTTGGCAAGTAACCGGATCGTCCGAAATGGTCGCCCCGTTCACCCGAGGGAACCAACCGCAGAGTACGCAGAGAGAAATTGGTCACAGATGAACACAGATTGTGTCATTGACCAATGTGCACTGACCATTGACCAATGAAAAGCGCCATCGGCGCGGAATGTTGATAGCAAGGCGGCAGACCCAACATCTCCGGGGGCTGTCCCAAAAGCACGCCTCCGAACGACGATTTTCGTGGTTTTGCC
>JAGFIQ010000075.1 GCA_024103495.1 Aridibacter famidurans | reverse complement strand
AAGCGCAGACCAGGGCCTTCAAAGCCGCAAGCTCGGTTTCCAGCTTCTCGATCCTCTCGCTTTGAACTTTCAACTTTGAACCTTGAACTTTTATCGTATTCTGTTGTTCCTTCACCACATTCACGAGGACGACGCCGATCCGGTCGTACTTGACTCCCTCGACCTCTCCTCTTGAGTTGTAGGTGACCAGCAGAGGATCGATCTCCGCGACCTCTTCAGCAACCAGGCCCAGGTCAAGAGTTCCTGAATCCTTCCAGGCAAATGTCACCGGCCTCAGCCGTTTCAGGATGTCCGAGCCGCCAGAGAATGTCTCGATGCCTGACTTGTAGCGAAGGGAGGATGAACAGCTTGCGATATCGTTCCCGCCGTTGATGCAGAGCGATGTGGCGCCGCCGGGCCCGAGGGTCCCGATCCTGACGATGTCGAGGCCGTTTCTTCCCAACTGGACAGTGTTGCTCGTAGTGACTACGGCATTCGATCCGATCGCGGTCGCAAACGAAAGCGCACCGGATCCCACATCGGATCCGCGACCGAGAGCCGAGTTGCTGCTGCCGGTTGTGTTGGAATCGCCTGCGTCGCGGCCGATGAAGGTGTTGCTGGCGCCCGTCATGTTCGCATCCCCGGCGTTGCTTCCTACAAAAACGTTCGCGCCTCCGGATGTGTTGGCGAGTCCCGACTCGGAACCGACAAATACATTCACCGATCCGTTGAGGTTTGCCTCCCCCGAGCTTCGGCCGACAAATGTGTTGAACCCGCCGGTCGTATTCTTGTCACCAGACCTGTATCCGAAGAAGGAGTTACTGGATCCGCTTAGGTTGTCGCTGCCTGCGAATCCTCCGAAGAATGCATTCTCAGCGCCGTTTTGATTCACGGAACCGGATGAAGCGCCAAAGAACGAATTACCGGATCCGGTGGTGTTCTGGTCCCCGGAAAAGGAACCGAAGAATGAATTCAGGTTTCCGGTCGTATTGTTGCTTCCCGCAGAAGATCCAAAGAAGGAATTCTCGCCGGCTTCGTTGGCAAAGCCCGCAGCGAACCCAAAGAACGAGTTGTTATCTCCGGTCTGGCCAGACTCGCCGGACCTCGCGCCAAAGAACGAGTTGGATGATCCGGAGGTATTTTCTCGCCCGGCACTCCATCCGAAGAATGCGTTGTTCTCGCCATTAAAATTGTGGCTTCCGGAGCGCGAGCCGAAGAACGAATTCCCGTTAGCGTCGTTGTTGAAGCCGGAGGAGAATCCAAAGAAGGCGTTATTGTTGCCAACGTCGTTTGTGCCGCCGGATTCTGCACCGAAGAACGAGTTGAACGAACCGCTGCTGTTGAAATCCCCGCTGGCCATTCCATAGAACGAATTGTTATCGCCTGTTGTGTTGCCCGCGCCCGCGGCTAGTCCGACAAAGAGATTTCGATCAACAAAATCACCTCCGAGAACCCTTGATCCCCTTAAATCGAACTGTGTCTCTGCTCTGATGACGTTTGCCCGCAGGGTTCCGCCTGCCGTGCCGTTCCCACTGATGTTGAAGTTGGACGAAGGCTGTACGAACGTCCCGTTTTGCACATAACTAGGGCTGTTCGGCAGAGGCGCGCGCGCATCCGTCATTCTTGGATCGGTCGTCACGACATACTCCGTGGCCGCAACTCCTCCGAGCTGGTCTGCGTTTGAAGCGTTCGAAGCATTGTCCGCGTTAGTCGCGTTCGTGCTCTTTACCGCGTAAGGAACGGCCCCGAGTTTCTGGCGAGGGGCGAGGATCGTCATTCCGCCCGTTCCCGAAGGCCGGACGCGGATTTCCAGATATCTTTCCGCTCCCGGAAACTGGTCGCCGAAATCGAGGGAGACACTGAACAAACCGTCGCTCACCGGGACGCTCATCGACGAAACGGATTGACCGACTTGTGTTCCGCCCGCCGGCGAGTCAAACAGTAGAAACTCAAAGTCGTGATTTCCGTTGGCGGGAGCGCCGCTATCGGAGATGCTCCCCTGGTAAGTGAACTCGGTAGATTGCCCAAAGACGCCGGCAAACAGGCTCAAGACGGCGGCGACCGTAATCAAGCTTTTCATCGCGGATTCCCCCTAAATGAAGTCTTTTCGGATTCACGGTGGTCGCGGCAGACGTGCTGTTCCGGCATCTCTGACGATTGATGGGCTCCGCCCGTTGATCCCGCAGCCTCTCCTCCTTGATCGTCGACGGAAGCAGGGAGGTTCTCTCCGCATTCAGTACATGTCCTCTGCAAGACCCGCCGACGTATTTCGATCCGGAGGGTTTCTTTTCGTTCGTTAAACAGATATCTCATCAGCTTCTTCGTGTCGTTCGCCTTTCCATTTTGTGGATGATGAATGTCCCGAGTGACAGCCGCTGCGACGGATCCGTCACCGCCTCGATCAAAGGCGTCGCCGGAAAAACACGTTCCGCGGCGCTCCGAAGCGCGCTCATAAATGGACCGAGTCCCTTCGCGTGCTCGCCGAGCCTGTCCACGTCGGTGATGTTCGCCCACCAATAGATCAGGTCCTGGTTGTTCCGGATCGGCGGCCCGGTCGCGGGCTCAATGTCGTAGGAAAACCGGGTTGCCGCTTGTCCCCGCCGCGATGTCACCTCTTGCGGTACTCCGGTTCCGTCCCATCGGAATCCGATGACCGCCTGTCCCGGCGATTCGATCGGAACGACGACCGGGTAGCCGATGGGAATCCCGTCCTTGTTCGCGATCGGAAGCTGGCCGGCCTGCACAGTGCCGCTGGCAACGATCCCGCGCGGCACCTGATTGTCGTGTCCGGCAATACTCGTAAGTTTGAGAAATCCGCCCGGATTTCCGTTTGGCCAGACAACGACGATGATCCCGTGATTAAAGAAACTCATAGTTCAAGCTCGCTCAAATTCTTTATTTCGTCGTCCGCATTCCGCTATACTCGACGGGATTCACTCCTCTTGTTACAGGTCGGCGTTATATAAAATACGCACGCAGAAAGTCTTAAATTCTGCATGATATGTTTCTCACACATTTCTGAAATCGATGTATGCGTAGTGATATCAACAATTTAGTCGACTTTGACCAGTTCCGCGTTGATACAAGGAAGGCAGTCCTCTGGTTTGACGGGGAGCTTGTTGATGTTCCTATGAAGGCCGTCGAGCTGCTATCGGTACTGGTCAGGAGACCAGGTGAAGTGGTGTCGAAAGAAAGGCTCCTGGCGGAGGTGTGGGGTGAGGCATTTGTTGAGGAAAGCGTTTTGTCCCAAAACATCTACCGGCTTCGCAAGATCTTCCGCGAGTCCGGTGTCGAATCCGACCTGATCCTGACCGTTCCCAGAAGAGGGTACATGTTCGTCGGGACGATAGATTCTGCGGAGTTCGAGGAGATCTCGATCGAGCATGAACGGATAGAACGCACCCTAATTGTTGAGGACGATCGGAAGACGGGGGCCGCAGTTCCTTCGCGGCGCGTCTTTGCCGGAAGCGGGACTGTTGTTGCTGGACTGTTGCTTGTATTCGTTGCGGTACTGGTAGCCGCGGGAGTCTGGTACAGACAGGGTGACGACCGCTCCGCATTGGCCCCGATAATTGAGGATGTTCAGTTTGAGCGGGTCACTGAAAGCGGGCGCGCGATCGAGCCCGCGATCTCAAGAGATAACCGGAACATCGCTTATGTTCGGAGCGGTGAAGATGAGCACAGCATCGTTCTCAGAAACGTGGCCACCGGAAGCGAGACGATCGTCGTCGGTCCAAAAGACCACGAACTTGCTTCGTTGAGCTTTTCGGCGGATTCAAACAACCTCTATTACATTGCGAGAGAGAAGGACCAGCCGGATTCGACGGTCTACAAAGTCCCGCTTTTCGGAGGAACCGAACGCAAGCTCCTTAGCGGGGTGAGGCATTTTGTCTCCGTTTCGCCATCCGGAAAGCGGCTCGCATATGTCCGGTACGACGCAGGCGAGAACCGATCCAACCTGATGGAATCCGACGCCGATGGGCTCAACGAGCGTAAGATCGCCACGCGCACGCCGCCTGAGTTCTATCACGATTGGAACACCTACCCAGCGTGGTCTCCCGATGAAACCAGAATAGTTATGCCTGCTCACTCGCAGCCCGGCGGGTCGAGAATGACAAGTGAAAGCTATCTTGTCGAGATCGACGTGAGGACAGGAACCGAGATCCGGATCAAGCATCCAGGATGGAATGGGATCCGAAACGCCTTTTGGACAAAGAACGGCGACTCGCTGATAGTGTCGGCGCGGGAGAGCGCCGACAGTTTCGCGCAGCTCTGGCTTCTCAGTTATCCGTCCGGCGAAGCGAAGAGAATAACGAACGACACGAACGACTACAGGGATTTCAAGCTCTCGGAAGACTCGAATACGATAGTCGCAGCGAATATGTCTTCGAGCTCGGATGTCTTTGTACTTGATCTAGAAGATCCCTCCGAGGTCCGGCAACTTACGAAACAGGCCCTTGCTAACTACGGACGCTGGGGGCTCGACTGGATGCCGAACGGCGATCACGTGGTCGTGGTCAAGAACGAAGGCCGAAATGACGGCAATTTGTACAAGATCGACGTTGCGACTGGAGAAGAGAAGCAGCTAACTTTCTTTGAGAGATCGTCTGTCCTGGGTCCGCGCGCAGCCCCGGATGGGACGGTCTACTTCGCAACCGACAAAAACGGCAAGTGGCATATCTGGAAGATCAACGGAGATGGATCGGGATTGAGGCAGGTCACGAGCGGCGCGTCGGGCGAGAACTACCCGGATGTCAGCAGCGACGGGAGGTACCTGTACTTCAGCCGCCCGGGAAGAGCTCCTACCGGTATCTGGCGCAGGCTCCTGCCGGACGGAGTAGATGAGAAACTGGAAAGCAAGGCAACCGGGCCTGTAAGGATCTCACCGACGAATCCCGAACTGCTTGTGTCCGTGTTCTATGCGCGGGAGACTATGTATCCTTGGACCGTCGTTGTGGATGACCTGAATGACGCCGAAGCCCCGCGGAATCTGTTTTTCGAGCCTGAAAACCACTCTATAGCCTGGGATCAGACCGGATCCGGCCTCTATTACGGGAAGAAGTCTCTGAATGTCTCGAACCTTTGGTTTATGCCGCTCGACGGCGCAGCCGCTCGCCAGATCACGAATTACGACAAAGGCAAAGTGATCGGCGTAGTGGTTTCAAAGGACGGAAAGAGGCTTGCTCTTTCACGGGAAACCACCGTATCGAACTTGCTTCTAATACGAGGTTTCAACCGCAAGTGACGTATCCGGCCCCGCGGGTGCTGAACGGTGACTTCCATCTTTCCGGGAACTGAAAGACAACGAACGCCTGCCCCTCGTCGCCGGGATCGAGAAGGAAAAGAAAGGGCAACGACAAGAAACAGGATGTGCACGATGAAGAGGATTGGCAGTTGAGGATCGGGACGGGTCGTTGGGGTCTGTTGCCGCGGGTCAGATACAGTAGACTTGCAGGAGCCTAAATCCTCAGGATCGTCTTCGACAAGTACCCGAATGTCGGCATGTTACAGCGATCTTTCGAACGAAGGACCGCGCGATGTTGGTGACCTCGATCTTGAATTCTCGATCTTCAACTTCTCGCCGATCTCCTTCATCCCCTTAATCCCTGTTCATCTTTTCACGCTGACATTTGACTGCGCCACCGTTCCGTCATCCGAGATCGAAGGTGCCGAGGCGGGAAAGTCGACCTGCGACAGCGACCGGATCGTTCTTATCGCGGAGCCGGTTTCGTCCTTCGCGAGAATTCCCCGGCCCTCAAGGACGAACGGATGGATCTTCCCGTCAAGGAATCGACCGTCAGGCGCGATGTTCACCGTTAGAACGAGCGTTTCAGCAGTGTCGCCTTCGAGGCGGAACCAGCCGTATGTCGCGAAGTTCCCGAGCGAATAGGCGATGAGACGGTCCTTGTAGATCTCCATTCCTCTCAAAACGTGAGGCCCGTGGCCGAGGACCAGATCGGCGCCGGCGTCGATCACCGTCTTCGAGAACAGCGGCAGATTTCCGCGTTTCTCCCTGAAGAAGATCTCGGTCTTGTTCGGGACACGCTTGGCAGCTGAGCCTTCCGCGCCTCCGTGGAACGACACGACGACGATGTCGGCGACGCGATCCGCCTTTTCAACCGCGGTTCGGGCCGCAGCTAAGTTATTGACATTCAACGAGATCGCATTCGTTGCGAAGCCTATGAAAGCGATCTTCTTGCCGCCTGCCGTCAGGTACGCGGTAGAATAGGTCCCGCTGTCGCTTCCCGCGTGATAGATGCCAAGTTTGTCCAGAGTCTCGCGGGTCGTCCGCCTCCCGGCCGCGCCGAAGTCGCCAGCGTGGTTGTTCGCCACGCTCATCACGTCGAAGCCCGCTTTCTTCAGGTATTCGCCGTAATGCGTGGGCATACGGAACGCGAAGCATCGGGTGCTGTTCGGCCGGCACTTCTCCGACTCGCCGCCGTCGGCAAGCGGACCTTCGAGATTTCCGAATGCGATGTCTGCCGAGCTCAGGATCTCTGTCACAGGTTCGAGCAGCGTCGCGCCGTCCTCCGGAGGCATCCTCGAATCGTTCGGAAAAGGGGAGCCGAGCATTATGTCGCCGACGGCGGCGATCGAGATCGAATCAGCCGGTTTTACGGGCTTCGGATCGCCGACCAGCGAAGAGCGGTTGACGTCCAGCTCGGTCGCCGAGCCGCCAAGGCAGGCAAGCAGGAAAAGCGGAAAGATCGCGGCCGCGACTATCTTGAATGTACTGCTTAAAAACATAGGTTAGAAGTCAGGGGTCAGAAGTCAGGAGTCAGGGGGAGAAACAGGATGTACAGGATATAAAGGATTGCTGGTCCCGAGTCTTCACAGATCTGAGTTTTGAATTCACAATTCCGAGTTGCCAACTCCGCGCTACCGACTGAACGCCTATTTTGAAAACACGCTCCGGCGATCCTTTCCATCCTGTCTATCTTGTTAGTCTCCTCCCAGCCCCAGGGCCTCGTTCACCAACTTCTTCTGCTCCAATTCGTGAACGATATAGTTCCCGGTGGCGGGTGACGCCGAAGGCTCTCGGCCGACGAACACGGGATCGAACCTTCCGTCTGCGATCTTCCTGAGCCTCGGCGAAACGAACATCCATCCGCCCATGTTCTGCGGCTCCTCCTGGCACCAGATCAGCTCTTTCGCTTTCGGATAGGAGGAAAAGACACGTTCAAGCTCCGCACCCGGGAACGGGTAGAACTGTTCGAGGCGAACGATGGCGACGTTCTCCGCCTTCGAGTCCTCGCGGGCGGAGTCGAGGTCGTAGAACACTTTGCCCGAGCATACGACGATCCGGTCGACCTTCCCGGGATCGGTCACTGTGCTGTCAGTGATCACCGGCCTGAAGCCGCCTTCCGTAAGCTCGGAAATATCGGAAGTCGCTGCCGGAAGCCTTAGAAGGCTCTTGGGCGTCATCACGATCAAAGGCCTGACCTTCTCCTGCATCACCTGCCGCCTTAGCATATGAAAATACTGGGCGGGCGTCGTCGGATTGCACACCTGCAGGTTGTTCTCCGCGCAAAGTGTCAGGTACCGTTCGAGCCTTGCGGATGAATGCTCCGGTCCCTGTCCTTCATATCCGTGCGGAAGAAGCATCACGAGGCGGCATTTCTCATCCCACTTGTCCTCGGATGCCGCGATGTACTGGTCGATGATCACCTGCGCGCCGTTCGAAAAGTCGCCGAACTGCGCTTCCCAGATCACCAGCGCATCCTGTTCTATGGTCGAGTAACCGTACTCGAACCCGAGTACCCCGGCCTCGGAAAGCGAGCTGTCGAAAACGTGGAATCTCGCCTCGGGTGATTCGCCGTTGCGAAGCTCCGCGAGCGGACACCATACCGCGCCTGTCTGAGTGTCGTACAGCAGCGAATGCCTGTGCGAGAAAGTTCCACGGCCAGAATCCTGTCCGCTGAGCCGGACCGCCTTTCCGTCCAGCACGAGAGTGCCGATCGCCATCGCCTCGGCGAAGCCCCAGTCCATCGGACTCTCGCCGGAACCCATCTTCGCGCGCCTTCCAAGCTGGCCGACCATCTTCGGGTTGACGTTGAAATCCTCGGGGACGATCGAGATCTTGTCGGTGACCTTTTTCAGCGTTTCCGAAGGAACGCCGGTCTCCAGCACCGCCGAGCCGTCCTCTTCCTCGACGGGCGGAGCAAGTTCGGGCGTTTTCTTTCGCTCTTCCGCGATCTTCTTCGCGTTCTCGAGTATCGACTCGTATTTCGAGACGACCTCGTCGGTCATCGCCTTGACCTCTTCCTCCGTGAGCACGCCGTTCTGGATCAGCTCGCGGGCATAAATGTCCCTGACGCCCGGGTGCTCCTTGACCCTTTGATACATCAGCGGCTGGGTGTAGCTCGGCTCGTCGCCTTCGTTGTGACCGAGCCGCCGGAAGCCGACCAGATCGAGCGCGACGTCCTTGTTGAATTCCTGCCTGTACTCGAGCGCGATCTTCGCCACCCTCCACGCGGATTCCGGAGAATCGCCGTTAATGTGGAAGATCGGCAGCTGCGTCATATGCGCCGCGTCAGTAGAGTAGATCGAACTGCGGCTCGCTTCGGGAGCGGTCGTAAAGCCGATCTGATTGTTCACCACGATGTGGATCGTACCGCCCGTCCTGTAACCGCGCAGGTTGGCCAGCTGGAGCGTTTCCATCACGATGCCCTGTCCGGCGAAAGCCGCGTCGCCGTGAAGGAGGATCGGAAGCACGCGGTCGATAACCTCTTCCTTCTTGCCGTCGTCGCCCATCATCATCTGGTCCTGCCGCGCACGGGCCATTCCCTCGACGACCGGATCGACGAACTCAAGGTGTGACGGATTGCAGGACAGCCGGATCTTGATCTCGTTACCGGTCTTGGTGACACGTTTTCCGGTCGCGCCCTGGTGGTACTTCACGTCGCCTTCGTCGGCAGGGAAGCTCGGGTGCGCGGTCCCTTCGAAAGCGGTGAAGATTCTCTCCGCCATGTCTCCGGTTTCGGAATCTCCGACCGTGTTCGCGAGCACGTTCAGGCGGCCGCGATGGGCCATTCCCATCACGATCTCTTCGACCCCGCCTACGGACGAGATCTCGACAAGCTGGTCGAGAAGCGGGATCAGCGTTTCGCATCCTTCAAGCGAAAACCTCTTTTGTCCGAGATACTTACGGTGCAGGAACTGTTCGAACTGCTCGGCCTGGATCAGCTTGCGGAGGAGCTCCTTCTGGATGTTCGGATCGAGCGGCTCGGTGTCGACGAACTGCTGGCGGATCTTCTCGCGCAGCCATCTCTTCTCGTTGATGTCCTGGATATGCCGGTACTCGATCCCGACCTTGCCGCAGTAGGCACGGCGCAACACCCATAGGATCTCGCGCAATGTCGAGATGTCCTTTCCGTGCAGGCCGTCGGTGATGAACTCGCGGTCGAGATCCCAGATCGTGAGGCCGAAGTTCTCCAGATCGAGCTCGCGGCTCATATGCTCGGTCATGTTCAGCGGATCGATGTCCGCCAGAAGATGGCCGCGCACACGGTAAGTGTCGATCAGCTGAAGGACTTTCGCCTGCTTGACGACCTGCTCGCGCTGGTAATCGCTTCCAAGCAGAGACGGGTTGAAATCCTCCGCCCAACGCAGCGGCGGATAGTGGATCTCGAGGTCCTCGAAGATCTCGTCGTAGAACAGGTGGTTGCCGGTAAGGAACTCGTGGACCTTCGCAAGGAACAGGCCGCTTTCAGCGCCCTGGATCACGCGGTGGTCGTAAGTGCTCGTGATCGTCATTATCTTGCTGATCCCGAGCTTCGAAAGCGCCGCGGAGGTCATTCCCTGATATTCGGCGGGGAATTCGATCGCGCCTGTCGCGATGATCGCCGCCTGGCCGGCCATAAGCCTCGGATTGGAGGCGACGGTCCCGATCGTCCCTGGATTCGTCAGAGTGATCGTCGTGCCGTCAAAGTCGTCGAGTGTGAGATTTCCGGTCCTGGCTTTCTTGATCGTGTCGTTGAAGGCGTTGAAGAACTCGCGAAAGTTCATCTTGTCGACGCCCTTGATGTTCGGGACCAGGAGTGTCCGTGAACCGTCTTTCTTCTCGATATCGACCGCGACGCCGAAGTTCACGCTCTCGCTGACAAGCCTTGAGGGCTTTCCGTCGACGACTGCAAACCCTGTGTTCATCTGCGGATACTCGTGCATCGCCTTGATGATCGCCCAGCCGATGAGGTGCGTGAACGAAACCTTGCCGAGGCCTCGCCCCGAAAGGTTGTCGTTGATGACGCGGCGGTTCTCTTCGAGGATCTTGACCGGGACTCGGCGGACGGAGGTAGCCGTCGGGACGGTGAGGCTCTCCTCCATGTTCTCGACGATGATCTTCGAAGGGCCGAAAATAGGCTGCGCCTCAACGCCTTCGCGGAGCTTCTTCTCTTCGACGGGTTCTTTCGCGGGCGCGGGTTTCGACGCCGCGGGTGCGGAAGAAGCCCGTGTTTCGGCTGTTCCGGCCGCCTGCCGCGCTCCGTCACCTTCTGAAGTTGCGGCGCCGTTTCCCTCGCTCGAAAGCGTGCTGAAATAGGTCCGCCACGATTCGTCGACCAGGTCCGGATCGCTCGCGTATCGCTTGTAAAGGCTTTCGACGTAACTGGCGTTGGCGCCGAACTTTTCCTCGATGATCGCCGATATGTCTCTCGCGTTGTCGCTCACAGTGTCTTCTACCTCGTTAAAATACCAGGGAAAAGGAAACTCTAATATTACAGGAATGGGGTTGAAAACGGAATTCGGACAGTCTGTCGAGTCTATCGAGTCTATCGAGTCTGGCGAGTCTATTGAGTCTGTGGAGTCTGTCGGGCCTGGCGAGTCCCTAGACCCATTCGGTCTAGTGCCGCTGTTTAGCGAGATCTTAGGGATCTGAAATACCCGACGAACCGAACGGACTAAATAGGCTCGCCAGACCCGATCGACCCTACAGACTCGATCGACTCGACAGACTCATCTCCCGCAATGATGAAAGTGGCATATGCCGGTTGCGAGGGCGTCGGCGGCGTCGTGAGGTTCGGGGATCTTTTCGAGCTTGAGGAGGATGCGGACCATCTCCTGGACCTGCGGTTTCTCGGCGTTGCCGTGTCCGACGATGGTCTGTTTGATAAGGCGGGGGCTGTATTCGGCTATTTCCAGGCCGTTCGATTCGCCGATCAGGAGCACGACGCCCCTAACCTGGCCGAGTTTGATCGCGACCTTGGCGTTCTTGGCGAAGAACGCTTCCTCGATCGCGAGCACTTCCGGCTCGTACTTTCCTATCACTTCGGTGAGGTCTGTGTGGATCTTCGAAAGGCGCTTGGGGAAGGGAAGTCCGCGTCCGGGGCGTATGACCCCGTAAGCGATGCCTCTGTATTTCAGAGGTCCGCCGTCCAGGATCCCCCATCCGAGGGACTCGCTTCCGGGATCGATGCCGAGGACACGCATGACTTAAAGTTCAAAGTTCAAGGTTCAAAGTGAAGGCGGAACCCCGCGCGTGAGCGAGGGGGCATGATCAAGGCCTAAAACCTAAGGACTAACCACGAAGGAGCACGAAGATTCACGAAGGATGTACGAAGGATCGGAATCAGCTGCAGAGAGGGCCAACAAGAAACGGGCCAGCGTTCTCTACTCACGGGCGGGGACAAGCCCCGCCCCTACGACTAACCCGGCCTTCGCACTCACGAAGCGAGATCGGCCTCATCGATATCAAAATTCGAATAGACGTTCTGCACGTCGTCGTGGTCGTCGATGGCGTCGTAGAGCTTCAGCATCGCCTGAGCGTCCGCGCCTTCGAGCTTGATGTAGTTCTGCGGGATCATCGAGACTTCCGCGACCTCCGGATTGATGCCCGCGTCCTCGACCGCCTTCTTCACGTCCTCGAAAGCGTCCTGCGCCGTGAAGATCTCGAAGTTCGATTCGTAGTCCTTAAGGTCTTCCGCGCCCGCCTCGATCGCGATCTCGAACAACTCGTCCTCCGACCTCTGCTCTTTCGGGACGACGAAATAGCCTTTGCGATCGAACATCCAGGCGACCGAGCCGGACTCGCCGAGATTCCCGTTATTCTTTGAAAGCAAATGTCTTAGCTCGGCGACGGTCCGGTTGCGGTTGTCGGTCATCGTCTCGATCAGGATCGCGACGCCGCCGGGACCGTACGCTTCGTAGGTTATCTCTTCGTACGAAACGCCTTCCATCTCGCCCGTGCCCCGCTTGATCGCGCGGTCGATATTGTCGGCCGGCATGTTGGCGGCCTTGGCATCGGCGACGGCCTTTCGAAGGCGCGGGTTCATATCAACATCGCCGCCGCCGTCGCGTGCAGCGACGGTGATCTCTCGGATCAGGCGAGTGAATATCTTCCCGCGTTTGGCGTCTGCCGCGCCTTTCTTATGCTTGATGCTGTGCCACTTGGAGTGTCCGGACATTTGCGAATTCCTTATGAAAGTAGAAGGTCTCGAGCGCGAGGGCGCCGGGAAAAGGAGAAATATATCACGCCGTTTTTCGGCGAGGCAAACAACGCGATTCACACAAAATTTACGCGCGTGTCACACCGCCTTCAGACCGCCGTGGTGCAATTAAGAAGTACAAAGGAGGCTTAAATGAACAGGGACCTTACGGTACTTTCGGTCATACAGCTGACTCTCTTTCTTGAGGGAGTAGGAGCGTGGCATTTCTTTCCGGCGTTCTCGGGAGACAATAGTTGGGCGACGAGCGATTCGGTGGTTTTCGCGGCGGCTTTTGTGGCCTGTGCGGCCGCACTTCTATATTTCTCGGTGTTAATACTGAAGCGGATCGCTTCGCGGCTCTACTGAGCGAGACGCGCTTTAATCTCCGCCGCGTCTTTCCTGTCGACCCCGTTCAAACGGATCGACTTCCTGCGCGACGTTTCTCCCGAAGCGATCTCGATAGACGATTTCGGAACTTTAAGCAGCTTCGCGAAGAACGCGATCAGTTCCGCGTTTGCGGCGCCTTCGACCGGCGGCGCGGCGACCCGGACTCTCAAGCGTCCGTCGTGTTCTCCCCTTATCTCGGTCTTAGAAGCTTTTGGGACGACCAGGACCCTGAACTCGAGTGTCCCTTTCTGCTCGTCGAACTCGATCATCCGCGTCACATCTGCCCGAGGCCGAACACGGCGAACACGGCGATCTGGATGAAGTGCAGGAGGAAAAGCACGATGATCGGCGAAAGGTCGAACATCCCCAGTGGCGGTATCAGCCTGCGGAACGGTTCGAGGATGGGATCGGTCAAGCGGCTCAGAAGCCTCAGCAGTTTGTTCGTGCCAGAAGTCACCCACGACAACACGATCCTGACTACGATCAGCAATGTGTAAATTCCGATCGCTCCGTACAGTAAATATCCGGCGACCTTCGTGATCTGCGCGGTCCGAAGGCTCATCGCGACGCCGTCGATCGTGAAAAAGATGTTGTAGAAAAGCTGGAGAATGAAGAAGCCGATGACGACCGCGATGATGATGACGATCAAGGGCGAGATCCTTGTATCGATCCTCCGGTACGCCAGAAAGCTCGCGATCGGATAGACCCAGCGGTCGGTCAGCTTCTTTAGCCGGAACGAGAAGCGGCCTACGACGCCGAACGGGTTTGGGTCGGAATAGTTAAAGATCAGCCGCAGGATCATCAGTACAAGGATGATCATCACGACGAAGACGATGAAGCCCTGGATGATCGGATAGATCAGTATCTGCATAGATCAAACGCGTTCCCTGAAATAGAAATAATAGGCGATAAATGCTGCAAAAACGAGGTCGAAGCCGACGCAAAAACCCGGATAAAAGTCCGGAACGAACGATGTGCCGGGACCGCCGTGAAGTGCTGTGTCCCAGAACAGATGCACGAACCATCCGAGCGAAAGCAGCCACGGCCGGCCCTTGTAACCGAGATAAGCGGGGACCGCGAACACCGCAACTCCGGAGAACTCGGTCCAAAGCCATCCTGAGGATGCCGTTCCCGCCACGATTCCGGCCGAGGCGAAGATCGCGTAAACAATCGCGGCGATGACGAGCGTGACCGCGAAATAGCTTTGAAGAAACCGCCTCCCGCGTTTCGCGAAGGGTACGATCGCCGCCGCGCCGATCACAGCGCCAATAACGATCTCGATCAGGATCTGATTCAAGGTCATCTCCTGGGGCCGAAGATCGCGGTGCCTACGCGGACGATCGTCGCGCCTTCCCCGATCGCCGCCTCGAAATCGTGGCTCATTCCCATCGAAAGCTCGCCTCCTCTGTCTCCAAACGCACCCTTCTCCTTCAGATCGTCCCTCAGTTCCCGAAGCCTTTTGAAATACGGCCGCACGTCGTCGGGGTCCGGAAGATACGGCGGAATGGTCATAAGGCCTTCGAATCGCAGGTTCGCGCACTTGAGGACCGTTTCGACAAGATCGTCAAGCTCTTCCTCATAAACTCCGGACTTGGTCGCTTCTTTTCCCAGATCCACCTGTATGAATACAGGGAAGTCCTCGATCCCTTCTTCGCCGGCGATCCTGTTCAGCCTTTCCGCGATCTTTGACGAATCGATGGTCTGGATCACGTCGAAAGCCTTGAGCGCCTTCTTCGCCTTGTTCGACTGAAGATGGCCGATCAGATGCCACTCGCATTTGGAGTCGCCTACTTCTTCTATCTTGCCAAGCCCTTCTTGGACCTTGTTCTCGCCGAAGATGAAGATCCCGGCCTCGATGGCCTCCCGCACGGTCTCCGCGGGATGCGTCTTGCTTACCGCGACAAGTTTGACCTCTGACGGATCTCTGCCCGCGCGTTCGCACGCGGCACTGATACGGTCCTTGACCGCGCTAAGCCTTTCGCTGAAGCCTTCCGCCATTGCTTGAATCTTAAAGAATGCGCGGCAAAAACACCAAAACGGAGCGGGAGAGGGCTGCCGCCTTGAACCGCCCTCCGCCCTTTATGTATATTAAAGACCGCTTCACATTATGCGGATGTGGCGGAATCGGTAGACGCGCGGGTCTCAGAAGCCCGTGAGAGCAATCTCGTGGAAGTTCAAATCTTCTCATCCGCACCATTACCTTCCTCAATAGAACTCCCTTTGGAAACAGGAATGACGGATCAACTTCGAGCGGCGCTCCTCGAGCATCAGGCGGCGTTCGGCGTTGAACTGTCCGAAGACGCGCTTGGCCGGTTCGCGACTTACTACGACTTCCTGATCTCCCGGAACGACCTGCTTCATCTTCTCGGCCCGTGTTCGGCAGAAGAATTCGCCGTAAGGCATATCCTGGAATCGGTTTTCATCGCCGGATCACTGCCAGAAGGCGCGAAGGTAGTCGATGTCGGCTCGGGCGGCGGGCTCCCCGGGATTCCTCTTGCGATCTTCCGGAAGGATCTTGAAGTGATCCTGATCGAGTCGAAAGCCAAGAAGGCCGAGTTCCTTATTCAGGCGGCCGACGAGTGCGGGATCGGGCGGCGTGTACGCGTCGTCAACAAGCAGTTCAGCGAGGCGGAGATCCCTCCGAAGTGCGTCGTAACCGCGCGAGCCTTGGACAAGTTCCCGAAGATAGTCCCGAAGCTTGTGAAATGGGCGTCCGGAAGGAAGTTGATCCTCTTCGGCGGACCGTCCCTCGAGGAAGCGCTGACCGCAAACGGGATCGGGTTTGAGAGAACGCTGATCCCTATGTCGGAGCAGAGGTTCGTGTTTGAGATCGGGAATCATTGACCAGTGACCATTGACCATTGACCAATGAAAAGGGCCACAGGCGCGAAGCATTGACCATTGCTCATTGCCCATTGACCAATGAAAAGCAACCCGGCACATCCTCGATCTCCGGCTCCGTTAGGAGCCAAATATCTGTAGAGCGCGGATCCCGAAGAGCCTTCCAAAGCCGCTTTAGCGGCGGCAAGAATCCCAACGCAAAGGCCGCAACGGACGCGAGGGAAGACAAGCTAAAGCTTGAACTCCAACGCGTTCTTTCGCCGGCTTGCACTGTCATAGGGGTCGGACAAGCTAAAGCCTGAACTCTGATGTGTTTCTTTCGGCTTCAGCTAATCTCTGCGCTCCCTGCGTGCTCTGCGGTTTTTTATTTGTCTGTCGCCGCTAAAGCGGCTCAGCGAGTTTTGGGCGTCGCGTTCCGTGGGTTCCGCTTCGCTTCACCCGCGGCCAAAAGCAGGTCGTCGCTGCGCGACTCTTCATCGTTCAATGATCATTGGGAAAGGGTCAATGGCACGCTCCCTGACGGTCGCGTTTCTGCCGACTCGCGCCGCTGGTGCGCGGCTCTTCATTTTCCAGTGGTCATTGGGCAATGATCAATGGCACGCTCCCTGACGGTCGCGTTTCTGCCAACTCGTGCCGCTGGTGCGCGGCTCCCCATTGTTCAATGGCCATTGGGCAATGATCAATGAAGGATCCGGTTTGCATTTGCGCGCCTTCCTGCTTATTATCTAGGTTTGCACTTTGTGCCGAAATTCATATCAAGGGGGTACTACTAAAATGAAAACAGAGATCCATCCCAGCTACGACACGATCACGGTGACGTGCGCTTGCGGGCACTCGTTCGAGACCCGCTCGACGCTTGGCGACACGTTGACCATCGAGATTTGTTCCGAATGCCATCCGTTCTTTACGGGCAAGCAGAAGCTCGTCGATACCGCGGGGCGCGTTGACAGGTTCAACAAGCGGTTCGCGAAAAGGGGCTCCAAATAGACCGGAGGAACGAGAAGGGAATGACGGTTCCCGTTTACACACAACTGTAGCTTTGTAACAACCGTACGCCGGCGCGTGATTCGAGGGCGCCGACAGGCTTCGTGTATAATTTTTACGAGCCTCAGCCCTCAAAGATCAGGATCGCCGGCGTTGTTTTTTGCGAATCCGGCAGATTGGACATCTATTCGGGAAAGGAAAACTTCAGAGACGGGCATATGAAAAGGTTTATTCAGCTGTTTCTGGCGGTCGAGCGCGACCTGATCGTCGGAGGTCAGGCGGTTATGGAAGGCGTGATGATGCGCACTCCGAACGCTTACGCGATCGCCTGCAGGAAGTCCGACGGATCCATCGTGCGCACCGCCGAAAAGCTCCCGAAATGGAGCGACAGGTACAAGTTTCTCAACATCCCGATCCTCCGCGGCGGCGCGACGCTGATACAGTCGCTCGCGCTCGGGATAAAGGCGCTGAACTTTTCGGCGCGTGTTTACGAGGACGATCTGAAGGAGCAGGAAGAGCTCGCGAAGGTCAAGGAAGTCGAGATGGAGCCGGCGCTGGTCGAGGGAACGACCGACGAGAACTTCACAAAAGCTCCTGCGAAAATGACGCTTCCCGAAGAAAGGAAGCCCGAATCGAAGGCCTCGAAGGCGAAGCAGTCCGCAAGCGCGGTCGGTTCGATAATCTTCGCGCTGGCGTTCAATATCGCCCTGTTCATCGTCGCGCCTTTGCTGCTGACGAACGTATTGTTCATCGCGCTCGGCTGGGCGGAAGCGCCTCTGGTCGCCGAAGCCGCCGGCTGGTGGGCGATGACGAAGGCGTACATCTGGGAAGTGAAGCCCGAAAGCTGGATCGCCTTTAACCTGATCGACGGCGTGATCAGGATGTTCTTTTTCATCGTGATGATCTTCTCGATGTCGTTCCTGAAGGACATCCACCGCGTATTCCAGTACCACGGCGCGGAGCACAAGACGGTCTTCACGTGGGAGAAGGGCCTGAACCTGAGCGTCGAGAACGCGCGGACCCAGAGGCGCCAGCACCCCAGGTGCGGGACGTCGTTCCTGATGGTCGTGATGCTTGTCGCGATCGTGCTCTTTTCGGTGATCAACTTCGAGCAGATGTGGCTGAACCTGGTCGTCAGGATCATCCTTATGCCGCTTGTCGCGGGAATCTCGTACGAGATAATCCGCTACGCCGCGAAGAAGGAATCGGGTTCCGTGTTCAAGCTTTTGACGGCGCCCGGGATCTGGCTCCAGAACATCACGACGCAGGATCCGGATGACGATCAGCTGGAGGTCGCGATCGAAGCACTGAACGAATCTTTGAAGCTCGAACCCGAGACGGCCTGAAGAATTAAATGCTGGAGAAACTTGAACAGATAGAAAAGAACTTCGAAGAGCTCAACGAGCAGCTCTCTTCGCCCGATGTGACTTCCGACATCCAGGCGTACACGAAGTTGATGAAGCAGCATCGCGCGCTCGGCGAGATAGTCGAGAAGTACCGCGAGGTGCGAAAGCTTCAGGAAGAGCTCGAAGACGCGCGGGAGATCGTCAAGGCCACCGAGGACGAAGAGATGCGCGAGCTTGCCGAGATGGAGATCTCGGAGCTCGAGGAGGCGGTGGAGAAGGGAACCGAAGAACTGAAGGTCCTTCTTATTCCGAAGGATCCTTACGACGAAAAGAACGTCATCGTCGAGATCCGCGCGGGAACGGGAGGCGACGAGGCCACTCTGTTCGCCGCGGAGATGATGCGGATGTACGTCCGCTACGCCGAGACGCAGGGCTGGAAGGTCGATATGATGGACGTTTCGGACACGGGTGTCGGCGGCATCAAGGAAGCGACGATGATGATCGAGGGCGATGACGTGTATTCGCGAATGCGGTACGAGTCAGGAGTCCACAGGGTCCAGCGCGTTCCCGCTACGGAATCGAGCGGCAGGATCCACACTTCGGCGGTTACCGTTGCGGTGCTTCCCGAAGCCGAAGAAGTCGATGTCCAGATCGACCAGAACGACCTTCGGATCGACACGTTCTGTTCATCGGGCCCGGGCGGACAGTCGGTCAACACGACGTATTCGGCGGTCCGCATCACGCACCTGCCTTCGGGGTTGGTGGTCTCGATGCAGGACGAAAAATCGCAGATCAAGAACCGCGAGAAGGCGATGAAGGTCCTGCGCGCGAGGCTGCAGGAGCTCGAAGAGCAGAAGCGGCACGAGGAAATGGCCTCCGAGCGCAAATCGATGGTCGGCAGCGGCGACCGCAGCGAGAAGATCCGCACCTACAATTTCAAGGAGAACCGCGTCACGGACCACCGGATCGGCCTCACCGTTCACCAGCTCGATCTCGTTATGGAAGGCCAGCTCAACGAGATAATCGAAGCTCTCATCACGCACTACCAGACCGAGAAGCTTAAAGCGGAAACGGTGGGAGTCTAAGAAAGTAAAAAGTAAAAGGTAAAAAGTAAAAGAAAAAAGAAAAAGGTAATAACTAAGAAGTAAGAAAGCAGATTTCCTATCATTTTTAGCTGAAAAAGTGCATTTCGGGGCTGCTCGCTTTTTTACTTTCTACCTTTTACTTTTTACCTTTTACTTTTTCCTTTTGACTTGAACCCAATGGTTACTCGCCTTTATCTCATCCGCCACGGACAATCGGACGGGAACGCCGAAGGCCGCTTCGGCGGTCATTCGCCGACGCCTCTGTCCGATCTCGGGCGGAAGCAGGCGGAATTGACGGCACGGGCGCTCCAGCAGGAGAACATAGATCATATTTATTCGAGCGATCTTTTGAGGGCAGTCCAGACCGCAGAGCCTCTGTCGGAGCTTCTCGGCGTCGAGATCAACAAGACTTCCGCGTTCCGCGAGCGGAACGTCGGTGTGCTGGAAGGCCTGACGTTCGAGGAATCGAAACAGAGGTATCCGAATGACTACTACGCTCTCATCAACCGCAACATCAACCACGTCATCACGGGCGGCGAGAGCTACCGGCAACTCCTCAGGCGGGGCACGCAGGCGATCAGCGAGATCCTCAGGACACACAGGGGACAAAAGATCGCCATCTACTCCCACACCGGCGCGATCTGCTACCTGACATTGCATATGATCGGAGCGATCAACCGCGGCACGGTCCAAACTCCCTGGCTGGTGACCTCAAACTGCGGGATCAACCGCTTCGAGATCCGCGGACGCAGAAACACGCGGCTTCTTACCGTCAACGACACAAGGCACTTGATCGAGATCACGGGGAACGATTCGTTCGTCGGGGGATGAGCAGAGGTCTGACGCACAAGTGCGTCAGCTAAACGATCCGTCAGCTAAACGATCCATCAGCTAAACGATCCGTCAGCTAAACGATCCGTCAGCTAATCGATACCTCAGTCAACCCGTTTAGCCCATGCACTTGTGCGTGGGGCAACTGATGACCCGAAAAAAACAGGCCGGAGCGAATTCGCTCCGGCCTTTATAGCTTGCTGGTCAAGCAAGTGGTTAGAAGGAATACCTGAGACCGAACTGCATTGCTCTCGGCGTCCCCTGGACAGTCGTGTAGACCTTTCCAAAGGTTGAAGGAGCCGTGCTGATCTCGGGATCCTGCGGCAGTCCCCACGTTGTACGGGTAATGCCGGTGCCTGCGGCGTCAAGGCCCAGGTACTGAACATTGGTCACGTTGAAGACTTCCCAGCGGAACTGGAACTTGTGGTTCTCGTTCCACGGCATCGTGAAGTTCTTCGTTAGGCCAAGGTCAAGCGCCTGATAGCCCGGAAGCCTCAGAACATTCCGCTCTCCGGTCTCTCCCGGGCGGGCGTTCCGGTAGTTGTTGAATACCGACTGCGGATCCGCAAATGCATTCTGCGTATCCCTCGGATTCGTTGCGGTAAGCGAGGTCCTTCGGACGCCGCTCGACTGTACGTTCCAGTTGGTCGCCCACTGCGCCTGATCGAAAGGCGATATAAGCGGCTGTCCCGTGTTCCAGCGGTAAACGCCCGCGAGCTGCCATCCTCCGAAGAAGACATCGGCTATTCCGCTCATATCGCTGAACCAGGCCTGATTGCGCCCGACCGGCAGATTGAACAGGAAGTTGGCGTTGACCACGTGCTTCGTATCGAAATCGGAAACTGCGTAGTTGTCCTCGGGACGCAATGCGTTGAGGATGAACTGCGAACCGTAGGACGTGCCGGTCTGGAGGCCGGAAGCGTTGTCCATCGATTTCGAGAACGTGTAGTTGACGTCGTACGACAGCGTGTTGCCGAGCCGCTGCCGCAGGCTGAACGATCCTCCGTGATAGTCCGAATACGCCGTCGTTCCGAAAGCCGAGAACGCCGCGTACTGCGGATGGAAGAACGCGTTCGCGATGTCCAGGTCGTCGATCAGGGCCTGTACGAAAGTCCAGTCCAGAATGTCGAACCCGTCGACGCGCGAAACCAGGTTGTAGATCCCCTGGGTCGCGGTCGTCCCCGGAGCGCCGAACAATCCGACTGCGGACGGGAACAGATTCTCGAAGTACGGGATAGTCGGCACGTTCGCGTTCGGCGTGTCGGCCAGACGCAGGTCGTGCAGCATTCCCGCCGCCGTGTACCAGTCCATTCCGGAGATCGGATCGATCAGGTTGTTGAGCGCCATCACGTCGCGTGTCGCGAAGAGATTCCGCGCCGAGCGGCCGATGTAGCTCGCTTCAAAGTAAGCCCCCTTGGGAAGGCTTCTTCCGTACGAGAGGTTCCACTGATAGTGGGTCGGAGAGACGATCGTTCCGTCGAGCGAGGTCTCGATCCTCTGCGCCTCATCGGCGGGAGTGTCGAACCTCTGGACGGGCGCCGGGATTCCCGGAAGCGAACGGACGTCCTGTCCAAACCCGGTAAATAGCGGAGCCGGACGGTCGGTCACATTGTAGGTGTTCGCCGCGATCGTTGTGGTGCTGGTGAAGCCGATCGTCGACAACTGATCGAACGACACTGCGAGCTGGCCGCCGAAGTAATCGTTCGTGATCGCGAATCCGCCGCGGATCGTCGAGTCACCTTCGTTTCCGAAGAGAGTCTTCCAGAATCCGCCTTCGAAACTCGGGGACCACGCGACCGCAACTCGCGGCTGCAGGTTGTCCCAGTCCATGCTGTAGAATCCGGGCCCGTTGTTCGCGGGTCCGCCGAGCTGGAACTGAATCGAGTCGTTCAGGGGAACTCCCACCATCGCGCTTTGCACGCGGCGGTCGAAGAAGTCGCCGAGCTTCTCGGTCGGTACTACCTGGAAGCCGTTCTTCTCATATACGGGCCTGCTGAGCGCGTACCGAAGACCGGCGGTGATGGTGAGATTGCGAAGCGGCCTGAAAATGTCCTGGAAGTACACGTCGTATTCTTCGGTCGCAAAGTTCCTGGCGCTGGGCGTGCCGGCGGGCAGGATGCTTCCGTCGATGTCGAACGTGAAGTTTCCGGAGTACTGGGAATAGCGGCCGATCAACGCGGTCGCCGCGGCCTGGACCGAAGCGATGCTTCCGCCGTCGATCGCATAGCCCGCGTTCGTGATCTGGTTCGAGACCACCGCGCCTGACTGATCGTAGAACGACGGGTTTGTGATCGCGGAATCAAATGCGGAGTTGAAGCTCTCGCGCTTGTTCCGGATGAGCCTGACGTTTCCGCCGAACTGCATCGTATGCTTGCCCTTGATCCACGTGAAGTCGTCCGTGATGTTTGTAACCGGAGTGACCCGGCTGAGCGTCCTGACCGAAGGGCTGAGCCTCGGCGAGTAGACGAACCTGAACGAGATCGCATTTTCCGATGAGTCGCCCTGCTGGCTGAACGCCTGCCGGGTGAAGCCCAAACGGAAGTTGTTGATCATGTTGCTGTTGATGGTCCAGTTGTGTCCCACAACAAATCCGGTCGGATGCGACCAGATCCCCGTCGCGGGCGTGTCTGGAAACTGCTGGTTCACGGCGGTGTTGGCATTACCCTGGGTGATATCCCATTGGTAGTTGAGCCGTGCGAACAGCAGCTGGCTTTCGTTGACGTTGTAGTCAAAGCGCGCGATGTGGGTGTTCTCCTCGATCGTCAACGGCGAATTGAAGCGGAAGCCGCCGGTGTTGATCCCGTCGCCGACAGATGAGTCGTTGGCGGGATACCGGGACGCCGCGTCGGCAAGTATCGCGATCGCAGATGGGTTGAGGCCCACCTGGCTGTAGATCCCGCTCAACTCGGCCATTCCCAGCACGCACTGTCCGTTCACACAGCTGGGACCGGTTCCTTCGAACCGGATCTCGCCGTTTCCGAGATGCGCGAGCGGCACGACTCTAGTAGTTGAGACGCCGCTCTCCTGACGCTGACCTTCATATGAATAAAAGAAGAACAGCTTGTCCTTGATGATCGGTCCGCCGAGCGAACCGCCGAACACGTCGCGCGCAAGGCTCGGGCGTTCGACTCCCGAAAGATTGTTGAAGAAATCATTCGCGGAGAATGCCGTCGGCCTGTAGAAGTAGAACAGCGATCCGTTGAACTCGTTCGTGCCGCTCTTGGTCACGAGCGAGATCTGGGCGCCCGACGAGCGGCCCTGGTTGGCGTTCGCGTTCGTAGTGGTGATGCGGAATTCCTCGACGGATTCCGTCGTTACACGAAGGGCAGAGTTCTGGGTGGTCTGGAACTGGGTCGTACGGCCGCCCGTCTGCTGGTCGTTGATGTCCACGCCGTCGAGCGTGATGTTCGCCTGGTCGGCCCTCCCTCCGGCGACGTAACCGTCACGCGTGACGCCCGGCTGCAGGCTGAGCAGGTCGTTCACCTGCCGAAGATTGGTCGGCAATTGCGTGATCTGCTCCGGCACGAAGTTGTTGCCGATGCTCGCGTCCTGAGTGTTCACGACCGATTCGATCGTGTTCGTCGTGACATCCACGACGACTGAAACGTCGCCGGCTTCGAGTGCGACGTCGATGCTGGTAGATGTGTCAACCAGTGCCTGGACATTGTTGTTAACGGCCTTCTTGAAGTTCCCGGCAACGACTTCGAGCCGGTATGTGGCCGGGGGAATACCCGGGAAATTGTAAATGCCGACATTGTCGGTCGTCACTGACCTTGTGTATCCCGTGGCGGGATTGGTTATCGTGACGGTCGCGCCCGGTACGGCGGCTCCCGTTTGGTCCGTGACCGCGCCGCTTATGCGCGAAGTCTGAGCAAAGGCCGTAGCGGCAAACACGACAGTCATTGCGAGTGCCGCGAACGCCGAAAACAGCCTTGATCTAGCAAGACTATGGATCATAGCGCCTCCTTGTCTGAATTGAATTATTGAATGCCTGGAAAAACATGTTGGTGTGATGAGGCACCTTCTGTTCCAACGGCTCACTGCAAGATATTGAATGTGAGGGGTTTACGGGGATTTGAAATAGAATTTGAAGAGGATTTTAGCCGTTCGTGCGGTCACGACGGCATCTCGGGAAACGAATCCCGAACATGGCCGGTCCGGTTCGGGCCCAAGGTTACCGGAGATTTTAGAAAAGTTTTATTCAGAAGGAACCGGGAGAAGCACTGCGCGTGGAGTTCCGGATTCAGATTCCTCAAATTTCGTACGAGAAGCCGAAT
>JAGFIQ010000048.1 GCA_024103495.1 Aridibacter famidurans | reverse complement strand
TCGAGCGCTTCACAAGTTCCGACGGCCTTCCCGTAAACTCAGTGATGACAATAGAAAGGGACTCCCGCGGTTTTGTCTGGTTTGGGACCCAGGACGGCGCCGCGGTCTATGACGGCAACGGCTTCCGCATCGTCAACATGCCGAATCGCGCGGCTTCGAACTACATCTACGACATACTCGCCGCGAGCGACGGAAGTATATGGTTCGGCACCAACGGAGGAGGCGTCCACAGGTACCGCGACGGCGTCTGGGAAACCCACAACAAAGGGACGGGGCTTGGCAGCGACGAGATCAGGGCGCTGCTCGAAACGAAGGGCCCGTCCGGCGAGCCTTTGATATGGGTCGGCCGCAGGGATGGGCTCAGCAGGCTCGAGAACGGACGATGGACCAATTTCGGCAAAGGCGAGGGCCTTCCGGACCCGCGGATCAGATCGCTTTTGCTTGTTGATTCCGATAGCGGAGAAGACGAGATCTGGATAGGAACGTACGGCGGAATCGCCGTATGGAAGGGTTCGGACAGGACCCTACACGACGTGTCTGAAGGGCTTCCCGGAAACACGGTTTTTGCACTGGAACGATCGTCATCGCCGGCTGGAGGGCAGACGATCTGGGCTGGAACCGACAAGGGACTTGCCGCCTTTGAAGATCGGGCCTGGAAGACGTTCGAGAACGAATCCGAGGTCTTTTCAAAGCCTGTCCGTTCCCTGGGGCGATCGGCCGCGGCGGACGGCGCGGAGACGGTCTGGGTCGGCTTTGACGGAGCGGGCCTGGCGTTTCTCGACCGGGCGGAATGGAGGTTTCTAGACAAGGAGCGGGGTCTTCCGAACAACCTTGTCTATGCTTTCGAGGAAACCGGGGCCCCCGACGGATCGGTCTGGATCTCGAACCTTACCGCGGGAGTTTCCAGACTGCAGCGAAGTGACTGGCGGACGATCGCGGCGGCCAACGGGCTTCCGAACGAGATCGTGTTCTCGATCGCCGAGCTGGACGGTTCGCATTTTATCGCCACGTACGGCGGCGGAATGGCCGTTTCGGACGGCGGGGAATGGAGGATCTATGGGCGCGAGGAAGGACTACCGAGCAATTTCGTGCAGAAGATCGCAAAGGCAGGCGAACGGCTCCTTGTCGGAACCGAGGAAGGCCTTGCCGAATACCGTTCAGGATCGATAAGCAGGATCGAGCTTCCCGATGCGCAAGGTGTTTTCGAGATCTGGGACATCGAGCCTTCGAAGACCGAAGAAGGCGCGGTCTGGCTCGGGACAAGCGGCGGAGTCGTGAAACTCTCCGACGGCGAGCCCGTTGTTTACACGACAGCCGACGGACTCGGAGACCAGCGCGTGAGGTCCGTTACCGAGCACGTCTCAAAGGAAGGGGTCTCGACGCTCTGGGCCGGAACATATTCCGGAGGGCTTGCAAGGTTCAAAGACGGCGAGTGGACTACGTTCGGCACCTCCAAAGGGCTTCCGAGCTCTCGCGTGTATTCCGCCGAAGTGCTAAGCGTCGGAGGCAGAGAACAGCTTTGGGTCGGAACGGGCGGAGGCGGGATCGCGGTCCTCGATCTCGACGAAGAGGAATCCGGCTTCGAGGTCCTTTCGGCCGACGGGAGCGGGCTGATACCGAGCGACACGGTGTATCAGATCTTCAAAGGGCCGAAAGGAAGGATTTACGCGACCACAAACAAGGGGGTCGCGCGGATCACGCCGGGCGGCAGCGAAGGGTTCCCGGACTATCGCTCCTATGTATTCACGACGGCCGACGGCCTCCCCGACAATGAATGCGTAAGCGGCGCTTCGTTCATCGACAGCGCGGGCCGCGTGTGGGTAGGCACGGTCTCCGGCGCCGCGGTTCTTGACGTTGGATCGGAATACGTGGACGACAAGGCGGATCCGATCTACATTCGCAGGATCACCGTCGGCGGCAGCGAGAGAAACGCCGAGGCGGGAATGGAGATCGGCTACGACGAGAACAACATCAGCTTCGAATTCGTGATGCCCTCCGGCTTCCGCGAATCCGCGACTCAGTACCGAACGCAGATGGTAGGCCTCGAAGATGCACCCTCCGAGTGGTCGTCCGACACGCGGCGCGAGTTTTCGTTCATCCCGAGCGGGGATTTCGAGTTTCTCGTGTGGGCCCGCGATTCCGAGGGCAACATCAGCGGCCCGGTCGGAATGTCGTTCGTCGTCCATCCGGCGTGGTGGCAGACGTGGTGGGCTATCGCGCTCTACTTTCTCGCGACGGCGGCGGTGGTCGCCCTGATCGCATTTCTCGTTTACAGAAACCGCTACAATCGCCTGCTGGAGATCGAGAAGGTCAGGACCCGGATCGCCAGCGACCTTCACGACGACGTCGGCGCGAGCCTGTCAAAGATCTCGATAATCAGCGAGATGCTGGCTCACGACGGCCGGGGCAGAGAAGAGGAAGAGAAACGGTCGCTTCTGAAGATCGCGGACACCTCCCGCGAGGTGGTCGGTTCGATGGGCGACATGGTCTGGTCCATCAATCCCTCGAAGGACAATCTCCAGGACACGGTCCAGCGGATGCGCCGGTTCGCTTCCGACCTGCTCGCGCCCAAAGACATTGCGCTCAGGTTCGACGCGCCCGAGAAGAACCGGACGGTCCGGCTGGACGTGGATCTGAGAAGGCAGTTCTACCTGGTTTTCAAGGAGGCGGTGAACAACGCTGCGAAGTATTCTGAATGCTCGATGGTGGCGGTCGATCTATCGCTGGAAGGACAGGAGTTGCGGCTGGAGATAGCTGACGACGGAAAAGGCTTCGATGCGGCGAAGCTGAACGGCGGGAACGGGCTCGGCAATATGAGGATGCGTATGGAATCCGTCGGCGGCCGGCTGACGGTCGAGTCAAAAATCGGCGAGGGAACCAAGATCAAAGCAAGTGCGAAGCTTCGGCGCTAGGTCTGATACGGGAGGGAACGAAATGACCGGGGAAGGGACGATCCGCGTCGCGATAGTTGAAGACAAGGACGAGATACGTTTCGGGTTGAGCCGGCTGATCGGCGGTTCGGAAGGTTTCGAGTGCACGGGGAGCTTCGCGACCATGGAAGACGCGCTCGAGAATCTGCCGAATGATCTTCCGGACGTGCTTCTGAACGACCTCGGCTTGCCGAATATGACCGGCGCGGAAGGCATCGCGATCCTGAAGTCGAAATACCCGGACCTCAAGGTGCTGATCCTCACAGTCTTCGACGACGACGACCAGATCATCGACGGCATTTGTGCGGGCGCCAGCGGCTATCTTCTGAAATCCACGCCGATGCCGATTATCCTCAGCGCGATCCGCGAACTGAACGAGGGCGGAGCCCCAATGTCGCCGGAGATCGCGAAAAGGGTCATGGAACTGTTCAGGACGAGCCCGCCTCCGAAGAAGGTCGACCACGATCTGACGCCGCACGAAACCCGGATCCTGAGCATGCTGGTGGACGGTCACAACTACAAGACTGCGGCGGCGGAACTTGGCGTCAGCGTGAACACAGTCTCATTTCACGTGAAGAAGATCTACGAAAAGCTGCACGTGCATTCGAAGTCCGAAGCGGTCGCAAAAGCACTGAAAGGGAATATCGTGAACTAATGGCAAATCCGAACTCAGAACTAGGAAAGGGATGTCTGGCGATAATGGCCAGGTCTGTTCTTGTGTACGTCCTGTCGGTGGTTGTTGTGCTGGTGCTTGCCGCGATCTCGATCGTTTTCGGGTTGATCGTCGGTGCGTTCACGGAGGCGGTCTGGGGCGTGGTTGCCGCGGTGTTCTTCTTCGCGCTGTCCGCTTTCGGAGGTGGATATCTGTTCATCATCGGCGCCGTCGTCAGGCGGAAGATGCTGCTTGACCGGGCCTTTGTTCCGCTCGGGCTCGAAGGTTCTGCTTACCGGCTCATGTTCCGAAAGTACGCGGGAAAATTCCGGGGGAGGGACGCGGAGGTGTATTTCCAGCGGGGACCGAACCTTGAGATCCTGCTGGCGACGAATTTGAAAGCGAGGGTCGGGATCGCACCGGATTATGCAGACACCGGATTCGCCGCCGATCTGTTCGGCAAGCAGCCGGTCCCGCACAACGTGCCGGGAATGGAGGACTTGAGGATCTGGTCGGGAGATGCGGCGTGGGCGACAAATCTGATCTCGGACCCCGCTGCATCGCAGAGCCTCAGGCGGATGCTGGACAACCGCGCATTCTTCGTTCGCAGCCACGTGAAGTTCTTTCCGGGCTATGTTCAGCTGCAGCTATTCGGCAACAAGAACCTTTTCCGCTGGTCAGTGACCCCCGAGCTTGCCGCCGAATGGACGAATGCGCTCGCGGACCTCGCGGAACGTGCCGAGCGGGGACTTCCGAGGCCCGTGCAGGAGCTCGAACTGACCTCTTCGGAGGAATGGGCGCTGAAGATCAAGCGAAAGGACACGACCAGGTTCACGCTCTACTTTGTCGCAGGATTGATCGGATTCTTCATAGTCATCTCGGTGTTCGTCGCGATATTCGTCGCGGTGATCGCCAATATGTGACCGCCCCGGACGCACCCTGGGGCACGTACCGTAGGCGGCGGGAAAAGAGGGTGTCAGTTGACGGGCTCCAGGTCCTGACCGACCAGCCTGTAGATCTTCAGGCCCTTGAACTTGCCCTGACCGTTCAGCGTGTTGAAGTCGCTTGCGTTGAACAGCGAAGAATTTGTCTGGAGATCTCCGGGGGCGAGTTTGTATTTCTCGAAGACATAGAGCATCTGCTTCGTATCGTGGCAGTTGGTTGCGCTTCTTGTTAACCGCCGGTAGTGGTCTTTCTTCTCCGGGTTGACACACAGGTTCAGATCTTTCAGCGCCAGGCCTTCTTTCGCTATCTCCGGTACCACGACCACGTATTGTTCGGGTGCCGCAAAGGATTCGACCAGCACTAGTTTGCCGCTCGTCACCTTGTAGATCGACCGCCCCTGGTTCATTTCAGAGAGATCTCCCGGCTTCTTGTATTTTCTTTCTGGCCTGTCGACTATCAGGAAACCCATTAGCTCGCACCGGTTCTTCTCGAACAACTTCAGCTGCGCGGTTGGCGATATCTGGTCGATCCACTGCTTAAAATGAGGGCCGAGTTTACGCTTCGCAGCGTCATTCGTCTCGGAACAGCTCCGGAGTTCCCCGATCGAAGTACCTTCAAGGCCGTTCGCTCCCACGAAAAGAAAATCATCGTCGCTCACGTCCGGGGACTTTTCCGGTTCGACTTCCTGGCTCCCCGGCGCCTTGCCTGTCTTTTGCTCGGCCTTCTTGTCCCTCGAAGCCGCCGATTTTATCTTCTCTGTAAGATCGCCGATCTGTCCTTGCACGGGCAACGCGAAAAAAGCTGTTATCAGTATCGCTGTGAGGATCGCAGTGTTTCTCATCGTAATCTCCTGTTGTTGATCTGAAATGAACTGGACTATGAACGCTTGAAAGCCTTTGCGGTGAAGCTTCCCTTGATCTCGTTCTCTCCGTCCGAAAGATCGATCTCGCCGCTCATCTCGTCGGCTGAAGCGTCAGTGATCCGGATCTCGCCCTCGGTTTTCGAAGTGTTCATCGATTTCCTTACTTCGCTGCCGTTCTCGAAGTCCCGTATGGAAACCGCAGATATGCTGTTGAATGCGAAGTCATCTCCGCGCTTTTCCATCGCGTAGGTGCCCGCTGCCGGCGGGGATTTGTCGTTCCCGTTCTCTTCTCCGTTGAGGCTGAAGCAGACTTTGGTCTGATCCTCCGACGAGACCTTCGCGCCGATGGAGATCGCGCCCTGGGTCATGTCGATGTCGTAGTTTGCGACGCAGACGAAATAACTGGACGATGTCGAGCTTTTCCCGGGTTTGGACCAGGACTTGGTCGAGGCGTAGAAGCCTCCGGACTTGACGGGCACCTCTTTGGCCTCGCCTCCTTCTTTCTTGACGCTGAGCGTCGCCGGCCCGGAGGCAACGGAACCGCAGGCGGTAAATAGCATCGCCGCCGTTGCCGCGATGATGATAGATCTGATTTTCATATGGGTATCCTCTCTGTTCGGAGAAAAGGATAATCGGGAGGAAGACGGGAGGCACTACCTGAACAGGTAGGAGACATCCATCAGGGGATCAATGATCACCGATCAATGGAAGCAGGTTCATCTAGCGTTGTAGATCAGCGAGCAGGCAATCCTTGGCAGAAAAAGAAAGGGCCGATCGAAATGATCCGTCGGCCCAATTGATCGATGAACATTGATCGTTGATCATTGAATCCTGTCGAGCTTCTCGTCGTAGAGCTCCTGGTACACCCGGTAATTGCTCATCACCTTGAAGACGTAGTTCTTCGTCTCGGCGAAGCCGACCTCGGAGGCGAAGATGGCGCGGTCTTTCGGCTCGCTGCGGTTCAGCCAGCGTTCCGCGTTGTCCTCACCGCCGTTGTACGAGGCCGCGATCGGTTCGTAGAGCCCGCTGAACTGGTCCTTCAGCTTTTGAATGTACGCGGCGCCGATCGCGATATTCACGACCGGAGAGTAAAGGCTGTTCGCCGTGATCTTCTCGAAGCCAGCCTCATCCTTGTAAACAAGCGCCGTGTCGTAAGTAAGCTGAAGCAGGCCTCGCGCCGCGGCGGGCGATTTGGCGTTCGCACGGAAGCTGCTTTCCTGCTTCATTATCGCGAGCATGAATCTCGGGTCGATGTCCCTCTCGTTCCCGTAACGGATCAGCTCGGACTTGTATCTTACAGGGAACTGGCCCGCGAGCCTTGCGGCTCTCGATCTCATTTCCGCCTTTCGAGCGGCCGTGCTCTCGCCCAGCGCTTCCAGCCTGTCGGAGGCGAGGCCCGCGTAATAGTTCGAAGGGTCGGCGGGGATCGAAGAGTAGACGCGTGCGGCAAGATCCTTCGCTCCGTCATTCTCGAGCGCGAAACCCTTGAGATAGACGATCTCGTAAAGTTCGGCCATCGAGCCGCGGAACCGGTTCAGGTTCAGAAGCGTCTCCGCCGTTCCAAGCGCGGCGCGCCAGTCCTTCGTGTACAGGTTCATGCGGAGCCTCGCGTGAAGCGCGTTGATCTCCGTTTTCTGGCCCTTGAACTTGGCGACCGTCTTGTCGACCCATTCGTCCGCCTTCTTGTACTCACCGGCTTCGCGATAGGCGTCGATGATGTTCAAGTAAGCCGATTCGATCCGCTTGCCGTTCGGGAACATCGCGGCGTACATACCATAGGTCTCGGCCGCTTCGAGATTCGCCCCGATCCTTACGTAGCAGGCTCCCTTATAATTCAGCGATTCCTGTCCCCATTCGTCGTCAAGATGGTCCCTGACCGCCTTTCCGAACCACTCGATCGCCGTCTCGTAGTTCCTCTGCCACATGTTCGAGCGGCCCATGCCGAACAATGCCTTCGAAATGGCCGGATCGTCCGGATACTTTTCGAGCACTATCTTCCAGTGTGCCTGGGCGGCGGGGAACTGGCGGTTCGACATATACACGTCTGCGCGGTACATATGGTCGGCGACTCCCATAACGGGAAGGGCTCCGGACGAGTCCTTCTCCGCGGCATCGAGCGACTGGACACGCGCGAGCTCGGCATCTCTTGCCTGCGGGAATACCGCGGCGGCGCACACAACTATCAGAGCGACTGCGAAGAACTTGAAGTGTTTCATAATCAGAGGATAGGGAGGGGTCTCGAACTCTCTGAGCATAGCAATTCCTTTGAGCGATATGCAACGGCTCAGGTTGCCGCGGCGGAGTTCGGCCGGTTGGCAAGGCGCGGTGTGATTCGGGAAACCGGCGTGATAATATCGACGGGTTCTTACAAACATATCCGGAGACAATTATGAAGATCGCACTGAACGGCGCGACCACGATGCGCGCCGATCTTGAAACAGATATCAAAGCGGCCTCGAAGGCGGGCTACGACCTTTTAGAGATCTGGGCGTCGAAGCTCAGGAAATTCCTTGAAACGAACACGCCTGAAGACCTGAAAGCAATGCTCGACGTGCACGGCCTGGAGCCGTATTCGATTAATTCCATCGAACATGTCACGTTTCGGACTCCCGAAGAATATGAAGGCATCAAGGCCGAATGCGAGGAACTGACCTCGATCGCGGGCGCGATCGGGTGCCCGTACGTCGTTGTAGTTCCCGGGAAGCTTCCGGAAGGGAGATCGGAGGAAGAGATCATCGAGTGCTCCGTGGAGGTCTTGAGGGAACTGAGCGATATCGCCGCGAAGCATAACGTTTCCCTGGCCTTTGAGTTCCTGGGACAGACCGATTGCTCGGTACAGACGCTGGACCTGTGTAAGGAGATCGTCGATCGTACCGACCGCGGGAACATAGGCCTCGTCATCGACACGTTCCATTTCTACGCGGGGAACTCCTCGTTCGAGGCGATCGACGCTCTGGATCCGAAGAAGCTCTTCATCTTCCACATCAACGACGCCGAGAACCTTCCGAAGGAAGATCTGACCGACGCTCACAGGCTCTATCCGGGCACAGGCATTCTCCCGATCAAAGAGATCAAGTCGCACTTCGACAAGATCGGTTACGATCGCATGGTCTCGATCGAGATCTTCCGTCCCGAATACTGGGGCCACGATCCGTTCGAGGTAGCAGAAAAAGCGAGACGGGCGACGATAGACGTGCTCGGACTGGAACAGGGAGCAGCCGGGGGGACCGCGTAATAAATGTCCAAGGTCAGGATCGGGATCATAGGGACGGGCTACATAGGCAACGTCCACGGGAGGATCTATTCGGGCGACGACCGCGCGGAGGTCAGCGCGCTCTTCGACATAGTGTCCGAACGGGCGGAATCGGCGGCTAGAAAGATAGGCGGTCGCGTGTGCGGTTCGCGAGAGGAGCTTTTCGAGCATTGCGACGCGGTGCTCGTCTGCACGCCCAACAAGACCCACGTCGAGATCGCTACGGACGCCGTCTCGCACGGAAAGCACGTCTTTTGCGAAAAGCCCTTCGCTATAGGCATCGACGACGCACGTGCGTTGCTTGAAACGGCGGAAGGCGGAAAAGGAGTGTTTCAGGTCGGCCACAACCGCCGCTACGCTCCCGTCTATGCGAAGCTGAAAGAACTTCTCAGCGAAGACGAGGCTCATTCGGCTCACATCAAGATGAACCGCGGCGAGTTGAAGAACCCGGTCTGGACGGGCGACGTGAACGTCACAGGCGGTTTTCTTTACGAAACGACGATCCACCTGTTCGACATGATGAGGTTCCAGTTCGGCGAGATCGAGGAACTGGTCGCTTACGGATCGCAGCACGAGTATCCGGAGCTTGACGAGTTCTCGGTGATCTTCAAGTTCCGGAACGGATTCCACTGCACGTTCGCGTCTTCGTCGGACGCGAGCTGGCTGTTCCCGTTCGAGCGGATCGAGGTGTTCTGCCATCACCGGACGATCCTGACACAGGAGATGGAACACCTTATCGACTCTAGGGGATGGGACGCGAATTTCGAGACGCTCTCGTGGGCGATGACGGAAAAGGAAGAGCGCTGGGGATACGTTCAGGAGGACCGCGCGTTCATCGATGCGATCCTGGAAGAGAAGGCCCCGCCGGTCACGGCGCTCGACGGCTTCAAATCGGTAGAACTTGTCGAATCGGTTTACGAAGCGATAAAGAGCGGGAACAGGATCCGGTTCGAATGACCCTTTGATCAATATGATCAGGTGCAACAACTGCGGGCAAGAGAATCACGATACCGATCTGTTCTGCAGACGGTGCGGAATCGCGTTCCAGCGTCGTCCGGCGCATGAGCAGCGCCCTATGCGCGATTTCGAGAAATCTCCGCCAAGGCCATACGCGTGGAAGACCGGCGAGTTCAAGCACGGCGAGAAAAGCGCCCGGTCCACCGAGCAGATAGAATTCGGGACCTCTATCGACGATCCTTTCCGCACTTCGGAGCTGCCCGCAGTTCCCGGCGGGCGCGATCTGCGCCCGGTCTACCGGTGTCCGCACTGCGGCACGACGGCCCTACCGATCGTCACCAAACGCGTTTCATCGGCCGGATGGGCGGTATTCACCCTCCTTCTGATCTTCACTCTTTTCTTGTTCTGGATCGGCCTGCTGATGCAGGAGGAAGTGAGGGTCTGCCCGGTATGCAATAACCGGGTCGGCTGAGAAACCGCGTCCCTACCTTTTCCTTCTGTAGTAATAACCCTTCGGATGTTCGATCTTGACCACGGGGTTCGAGCTGGTCACCTCGACCCGGTGATAGCCCTTGTCCATATGCGTCGACAGATACGATAAGGCAAACTGGCGATTTAACGCACGGTCAAGGTCCCTGAAGAAAGGCTCGAACGAGACAGGGGTCCGGTTTCCCTGGAAAAATGCCTTTCCGCCGGTTTCCTTCGCAAGTTTCAGGAGCGAACTCTGCGCGTTATTGATAAGACTGGAATTTCCGCCGGAGGTGTACGTCGCGGACGCGTAAAAGCCGTAAACCGCGACGCTGTTGCGTTGCGCTTGCAAGATCGCCGTATCGAGGCTGGGGCTGAACGTGGGCGACGACGTGGCGATGCCCCCGGAGACATCGAGTCCGTCCGAGATAAGAAGGATCGCACGCCTTCCGGAAGGTATCCCTTCAAACCTCTCGACAGCCTCCTTCACGCCGTCGTACGGGTTCCTCGGCGCAACAGCCGGGTTTCCCGCGACGATGCGGAGCGAATCCGCGGCGTCTTCGAGGTCTTTCGTGAACTTCTGCCGGATCTGGATCGTCCCTGCGCGCAGGTAAGCCACCATCACGCGTGATCCCTCGGGGAGTTCGGTGATGAATCTGGCGAGGTCCTTCAACTGGTTGTTGATGTTTAGTGTAAGGTCGTCCTGGATAAGGATCGCGAGCGCGAGCGGCTGATTGGAAACGCTGCGTATCGAGAGGATCTCCTGAAGTTCGCCGTCTTCCGCGACCGATATCTCGCCTGCTTGAATGAATTCCTCCGCCTGTCTGGTCTCCAGCTCCTTTTCCGTGAAGATCGATATCGGTATCGTCATCACACGGACGTCCTGATCGGACCGCTGCCTTGGGGTGGCCTCGGGTTCCTGAGGAAACGCTTGAGTCGAGAAAAGGACCAATGCCGCGAATACGGCTGCGGATAGGAATCTCTTGCTATGCATAAGCACCTTTCTGTCGGACCGATAAACCCAATGAAAACAGAATTTGGGATATTATACAACAAGCTTGTGGCCTGTGATGCGGCCGGTTTGAATTCGGGTTGTAGAGCCTGTACAGTAAATCCAGTGATATGAACGACTTAGTTCCGCGTTACGAGGTGACAAGGAAGGACGAATTCACGGACAAGCTCCTGAAGTACGGAGCCGTGGCGGCGCCTCCCGTGCTCGCGCTTGTTCCCGCGGCGCTGTTCTTTTTCCTGTTCCTGATCTCGAGCGTGACGCCTGCCGCAGCGATGTACCTGTTCCTGAGCCTCATCTCGCTGGTGGCGGGCTTTATCGTCGGGTTGGGGGTGAGCGCCGGTTCGCTGATCTACAGGTCCCGCTGGCTGTCCGCTCTTCGGGACAGAATCGCGGTTGACGGGATCCGTGCCGATGAGGTCAAGTGGTTCACAAAGGAGCTTAAGTCCTCCGAAAAGAGGGCTTTGAAAGAAATAAAGGCGCGGAACCTGCTCCTCGCCGATGCCTACACGGAGACTCTCGCCTCAAGGCTCACCGCGACGCGGATCCTCCGCTCAAGCGGTCAGGAACTCGTTCTCGCGAAACGGAGGCAGAACAAGCTGAAGTATCTGAAGAGCGAACGGATGGACGACTTCCGGGACGAGGTCGAAAAGGACATAGAGAAGATCCAGCATATCCGCGAAGAGGCGAAGGCAATGGAGCTTGAATCCGAGTCGAGGCTCCAGATGATCGAGGCCGCATCTCGCCGCGGGACGGACCTGGCGGGGAACGAACTTGCCCTGAAAAAGCTCTCGGCGCGCTCGGAACAGCTGCCTCTGGCGCTTGAAGAAGCGAAGATGGAAGAAGAGCTCCGAAGGGAGATCACGGAAGAGCTGGAGAAGGAGCTGGAAGAAGAAGAAGAAGTTTAAGGTTCCAGGTTCCAGGTTCCAAGTTGCCGGTTCCGGGTACGATAAGCTTCAGCTTGTCGCGCCGGACCGCGGGCGTCCCCGCGCGCACGATCCGCGCTGACGCGCGGCGCAAACGGAAGTTCGCGGTATCTCGGAATTATTGATCGGCGCCGCTAACGTCTCGCCGCTTCGCGCCGAATACAGCGCGAAGCGCTGCTCTAAACGGCTCACCGCTCCCTGCTCTCCGCTCACGGCTCATGAGAGCTCGTACCGGTACCGCTCGATACTCACGGCTTTTCCGGTCTCCTCATCGATCTCGACGACGACATAACAGATCCAGACAGAACCTTTCGAATGTCCCGCACGGTCGTGGGGCATCACGGTGAATCTCTGAAGCACGTCCTCCTTGTTCATCCCGATCACGCCCGCGTAGCTCCCAGTCATTCCGATGTCCGTCACGTACGCCGTCCCCTTGTCGAGGACCCTCTCGTCCGCGGTCGGAACGTGCGTGTGAGTGCCTACGACCAGAGAGACGCGTCCGTCGAGATGCCAGCCCATCGCGTATTTCTCCGAGGTGGCCTCGCAGTGCATGTCGACAATGCGTATCTTGATTCCCGGGTCAATCCCGGCAAGGCACTCGTCCACAACTCGAAAAGGATCGTCTACCGGCGGCATAAATACGCGCCCGAGCAGATTGACGACGGCGACGTCCTTTCCCGCGATCCTGCCTTCAAAAACCCCTTTTCCCGGCGTGCCCGGAGGGTAGTTCGCGGGTCGAAGCAGCCGTTTCTCCTTTCGTATGTACGGAACGACCTCTTTCTTGTCGAAGATGTGGTTTCCGGAGGTCATCAAGTCGACGCCGGAGTCGAAAAGCTCCTTTGCGATCGGCGGTGTGATGGAGAAGCCCCCGGCGACGTTCTCGGCGTTCATAAGAACACCGTCGATCTCGTGCTTCTGCCTCAGCTCGGAAAGATGATTGAGAACGGCGCGACGGCCGGACCGCGCGACGACGTCGCCTATGAACAGGATTCGCATTGGAGAATAAGTCCCTAAAAAATGAAAGGTGATGCGCAACCCTTGATATGTCAAAATCGCGCATCACCGAACTGATGTGTAGGCGGCAGTCAACCGAGATAGCCGTGTGAGGACAAGTGAATTGAACCTGTATTCAACAGGTGGGTGGCCTTCTACCCGAAGGTATCAAAGCCGCTTCCTTTGGCGATCTTTAACCTCGAAAGATCGCACCGGAAGACAGCATCGGCCTCCCGTTCATTCAAATGTTGGCTCAATATGTTTATTGCCTCAGCACGAACCACTCAGAAAGTGCTTCCGCCTGTTTAACAGTCTAGCACACGCCTCCGGCCCTTGAAAGAAAAAGAAAAACCGGCGCCCGGCGCCGGAACGAGACCCCCGAATAGAATAAGACTATTGTTCCATCTCGATCTCCTGCGAGATGGGGTCCTTCTGTTTCAGGAACCGGTCGAGAAGATCGGCGCATTCGGCGCTTCTTGAGGCCAGCTGGGCGTCGTTCTGTTCAAGTTCGGACTGGAGCCTGTGATGTTCGTCCGCGATATGAAGCGCAGCGAGGATCGCGACCTTCAGCGAATCGACCGTCAGTGTGCCGGAAGCGATATCTCGCATCTTGTTGTCCACGTACTCGGCGAGCTTCAATATGTAGTCGTTGTCCCCGTCCGACCTTATGTTGTAGGTCTGGTTGTAGATCTCGACCCGGATCGACTGCGCGGCCTGTTCCGATTTGTCCTTGTTTCCGTTCATCCTCAGCGTCCCTGAAAGACTTCTCCGACCTCCGGCTCGATCACGGTTATCGCGTCGAGCATCGCCTCGATCTTGAGCTGGATAGCGTCCCGCTCGCTCATCAATCCCTCGATCTTCTTTTCAAGTTCCGAGTTCTGCGCCTTGAGGCCCGATATCTCGTTCCGGAGATCTGTCATCTGAGAATCGATCTTTTCGTTCTCTTCCCGTATCTTTTTTGCAAATTCGATCGTTAGGTAGATCTTGTCTTCGAGATGCGAAAACTTCTCCATTCCAGCCAAACCGTTCATCAGCGACTCCAGATTGTATAGAAGATTGGGGACTGCGCGGTAAGATTATAAAGCGTTCGGGGGAAACTGCAAGCGATTCCCATTCTGCGCGCCTACCGTTGCTCGAAGTCTATCTTCGAGGCGAGATTCGAAAGTATTTCAGCGTGGATGGCGTCCACTTCTTCTTCCGTAAGCGTGCGCTCGTCCGACCGGTATTCCAGCCGCACGGTCAGGGCGCGCTTGTCATCCGGAAGGCCCTTGCCCTCGAACACGTCGACGAACGACACCTTCCGGCAGAATTCAAAGCCCTGAGCGTAGATCGCGTTCCGCACCTCGTCGAAAGTCACCCCGCGGCCGATGGTCATCGTCACATCCCTGAAGACCGAAGGATAGACGGGAAGCCGCTCATATGCGGGCGGTGACTCGCTCTCGCTGACGAGAAACTCAAGATCCACCTCCGCAACGTAAACAGGCTGTCGGAACTTGTACCCTTCTTCGATCGACGGATCCAGCCTTCCCATATAGCCGACCACGCGGCCGCCGTGAGCGATCTCCGCCGTCTGGCCGCCCTGCAAATGCCTGATCTTGCACGCGGTTAGTTCGGGAAGCGGGATTCGGAGCGCGTCGAATGCGGACTCCAGCGCGCCCTTAAGATCGAAGAAATCGAGCTTCCGGCCGGCGGTCGCCTTGCCGGCAACCCTCTCGGATCCCGTAAGCGCCAGTGCGAGAAGCTCCTTCTCCAAAGGAAGCCCGTCCTCGTTGTCGTCTGAAGCGAACACCTTCCCGATCTCGAACAGCTGAAGATCGCGGTTGCGATGGTTGAAGTTGGTCCTTACGGAAGCGAGAAGTCCCGGAAGAAGGGAAGGCCGCATCATCGAGGCGCCCTCGATGATCGGATCCCGTATCTCGACGAACGGATCATCTTCCGAGATCCCGAGTGAAGGCAAGGGTTCGAAAACGCCCTGTTGTCCCGCGTCGATGAAACTGTACGAGATAGCCTCGTCAAAACCGATGGAGGCGAGCGAGTACCGGAGCCTTCGCTTCCTTTCTTCGGAGGGCTGGTACTCGCCCGACGATCCGCCCGCCGGGACCTCCTCGCCGATAATGTCGTAACCCTTGATCCGAACGACTTCCTCAACAAGATCCTCTTCAATCCCGAGGTCGTGGCGCCAGGTCGGGGAAAGGTACAGACCTTCCGATACTTTCTCGATCCCGAGCGAGGCGAGTATTCCGTCGGCCTCATCAACCTTGGTTTGCAGCCCTGAAAGGCGTTCGATCTCCGAACCGAGCGCCGGAGCTTCGATCTGAACGCGCTCCAGCGCCGAAGGATAGACATCGGCGAATTCGCCGATCTCGCCGCCCGCAAGCTCGGCGATCATTTCCGCCGCATAATTGGACGCCCGGATCACATTCTCGATATCGACTCCGCGCTCAAAACGGTAGCTCGCCTCAGTCGAGAGCCCCAGGTCGCGGGATGTGGCGCGTATGCTGTACGGATCGAAATATGCCACTTCGAGAAGGACATTGACAGTTTCGTCACCGATCCCGGAATTCTCGCCGCCCATCACTCCGCCGACCGCAACCGGTTTTTCGGCGTCGCATATGGCAAGCATCGATTCGCCGAGCTCGCGCTCGACCTCGTCAAGCGTCACGATCTTCTCGCCTTTCCTCGCTCGGCGGACCACAATGCGGCCGCCTTCGAGCTTGTCCAGGTCGAAAGCGTGCATTGGCTGGCCGAGGGAGTGCATTACGAAATTTGTAATGTCCGCAATATTGCTGATCGACCGCTCACCGACCGCTTCCAGACGTTTGACGAGCCAATCGGGAGAAGGGCCGATCTTCACATTTCGGATGATCCGTGCGGTGAACCTCAGGCACAGGTCCGTGTCCTCGATCGTCACGAGCCGCTCTGCAGCGGCGGTCATCGGGACCTCGGGTTCGGGAGTTTTCAGGACCTTGCCGGTCGCGGCGGCGACCTCGCGCGCGACACCCAGATGGGACAGGCAGTCGCCGCGGTTCGACGTCGTCTCGATGTCGAAGATCCAGTCTTCGCCGTTCCCGTGAAGCCCCTCGAGTTCAAGCCCTATCAACGTAAGCTTTTCCGCGAGTTCCTCAGCGGGGAGGTCGACGTCGACGAAGTCCTTGAGCCATTCGTAGCTGATATTCATAACAAACACCCGGACACCGGTTTTCGAGGACCCTTGAAGACAGTTGCGGGCCTGAAAACAAAAAAAACCGGAGACCGGTCAAAGTTGCAAGCTACAAATTTAATTCAGGACGGAGAGAATGTAAATCAGAGGCGAAAAGAAGCCGTCACGCTTCTTTTCCAAGCCCGGCGGGCGCCCCGGAGATGCTGAGCTCGATCTCGGAATAGACAGGCGCCAGCGATTCATACTGCTCCGTGAACCTCTCTATCAGGACCGAGCAGGCTTCGGGGCGCTTTTCGGTCGCGCCTTCCATAAGCCTTGCGCACAGGTCGGAGAGCGTCGGCGCGCCCATGTTTGCCGTACTGCCTTTCAGTTTGTGCGCTTCGGATGCGACCCTTTCGAGGTCGTTCTTCTCGAGCGCGTTCTTGAGCCTCTGGACTGTGCGGATCGTATCGAGCCTGAACAGCTGGAGGCATTCGGCAACGACCTGTGTGCCGCACTCCTCTTCCAGCTCGCGCATACGGAGCTCGATGCTGCGGCTGTCCGGCGAAAGGGCCTCGTCGTCCTTGGGGGCCGGTTCAACGAGGGCTTCATCTTCGCTCACTTCCACGAAGGGACTGTCGATCCAACGCCCGATCATTTCTTCGAGAGAGTCCTGGCGGGTCGGTTTCGCGATGTAGTCGTCCATTCCGGCCGCAAGGCATTTGTCCCGCTCGCCGTTGAGTACGTGGGCCGTGACCGCGAGGATCGGGATCGCTGACAGATCACCTTCGAGATCCCTTATCCTGCGGGTCGCTTCGAATCCGTCCATTTCCGGCATTTCGCAATCCATTAGTACAAGGTCGAACCGCCCGCTGCAGACTGCCTCCACGGCCTCCAGGCCGTTGCAGACGGCCGACACCTCGTAGCCGAGATGTTTGACCTGGTTCAGCAGGACCTTTCGGTTGACCAGGTTGTCCTCGGCGATCAGGATCCGGCGGCCGCGCTTTGCTGAAGAGCTTCCGATGCCCGATCCGGCCGGCGACGGATCGACGCTTCGGACATTCTCGATGCCGGATCCGTCCTGCTGAGCCGTTTCGGTGAGCAGGTCGGACATCTTCACAAGCAGTTCGCTGTGCCTAAGAGGCTTGGTCACGATCGCGTGAATTCCTTTTTCCAGCGGGTTCGGGATCCTAGAGCGTTTCGCCGCGGACGCCATAAGGATAAGTTTCGTGCGGCGAAGCAAAGGCTCGTCTTTGATCTTCTGGGCGAGTTCGAGCCCTCCCATTCCGGGCATGTCAAGATCGACGACAAGGATCTCGAAGTGTTCGCGGCTGCGGGCGGCCGCTCTGAGCAGGCCGATCCCGGCTTCCGCCGAAGAGGCCTCGTCGGCAAGCATACCCCAAGCCTTCGCCTGATGGAGAAGCGACCTTCGGTTCGAGTCGTTGTCGTCAACGACAAGCACCCTCCTTCCGCGAACGACGTCCAGCTCCGGAAGGTCGCCGATCTCGGGCTGCAGTTCGAACGGTACGCAGAACCAGAAGGTCGATCCCTTTCCGGGATCGCTCTCGAGACCTATTTCACCTTCGAGCATATCCACGATCTGTTTGCAGATCGCCAGCCCGAGCCCCGTGCCTCCGTAGTCCCTCGGCGGTTTTGCGCCGGTCTGCGAGTACGGAAGGAACAGCGTTTCCTGAGACTCCTTCGGAATTCCGATTCCCGTGTCGGTAACCGCGAAGCGGATAACAGGGTTGCTGCCGCCCTTTTCAAGCTTCACCCGCACGACGATCTCGCCCTTGTCCGTAAACTTGACCGCATTGCTGACGAGGTTCGTCAGTACCTGGCGTATCCGGCCCGGGTCTCCCTTTAATTTGTTCGGCACGTCGTGGCTGATCAGGACAGAAAGTTCGAGGCCCTTCTTGTAAACCGTTTGCGTGAAGAGTTCGGAAACCGAATCGACCATCTCGCGAAGATCGAGGTCGGTATGCTCGAACTGCAGTTTCCCGGCTTCGAGCTTAGAAAAATCGAGGATGTCGTTGATGATCGTCAGGAGCGCCTCGCCGCATTTCTGAATGGTTTCAGCGTAGTCCTTCTGTTCCTCGTTAAGTTCGGTCCCGGTCAGGAGTTCGGAGATCCCAATGATGCCGCTCATAGGTGTCCTTATCTCATGCGACATGTTCGCGAGGAATTCGGATTTGTTCCGGATCGCCTCGAGGGCACCGTCGCGCGCTTCCTGCAGACTTTTCTCGAGGTTCTTCTGGGCGGAGATGTCCCGTATCACCGTTGAGAAATACTCGACCTTTCCTTTCTGGTTCTGGTGGGCGAGGATCAGCTGGGATGTCGGAATCTCTTCGTCCGCGCCCGTAAGGAGCGCCGTCGTTCCGAGCCACGAGCCTTTCTTCACGGCGGAAGGGATCGCGTCCGACTGAAGGATCTCGTTGACCCACTCAGGCTGGAACGTGTTCATTCTCACCTGAGAAAGGTCGGCGTCTTCCTCGATCCCGACAAGGTTCCGCCCGGCAGGATTCAGGTAAGCAAGCCTGCCCTGAAAGTCGTAGATGCTAACGAAGTCCGGGGAATTCTCGAGGATCATGAGCATCCTGTTGCGAGCCGATTCGAACTCTCGTTTCTCGGTAATGTCGATCCCCGTGCCGACGATGTATTTGATGTTCCCGTGGTCATCCTTGATCGCGGACACCTGCCAGGCGATCAGCTTGATCTCCTCGTCCTTTGTGATCCACTGATTAACGTAGTCTTCCTTGAAGAAGGTCGAATAGAAGTTCCTGTAGGAAGACTTGATCTTGGCTATGTCCTCGGTGGGTATGAGTATGTTCCAGAAGATCCGGCCCCGGACCTCGTCGAACTTGTATCCCGACAGCCTTTCGCACGCCTGGTTGAAACGGACTATCCGGCCCTCGAGGTCAAGGACCATCACGAGCGAGCTGTTCACGTCGATCGCGGCGGACACAAAGTCCATCTCCTGCTTCAGTCTCTCCTCCGTACGCTTGCGTTCCGTGACGTCGCGGCATATCTGGGCCGCGCCTGTGACTTCGCCGGCCTCGTTGTGGATCGGAGTGTACGTCAGCTCATAGTGATAGGTGGCTCCCAAACCGTCGGTGAATTCCTGAAGCGCGGTGAACTTCTCACCCCGAAGCGCGCGTTTCCAGAGGCGGACGGAGTGGTCCCGCTTTGCAGGATGGGCCGAGAGGGCGTCTTCCACGGACATCCCTTCAACGACTTCTGCGCCGAAAAGCGACCGTATATTCTCTTTGTAAGCCTTGTTGAAGGTGATGAAGCGAAGCGAAGTGTCGAGCGCGGCAATGAAGTCGGTCGTGCCCTCGAGTATTCCGCCAAGCTGCCCGGTCGTTCTTGAGAGCGCCTGGTGCGTAATGTGCAGTTCGTCGGAGGTACTCTTTTGCCTCTCCATTTCGAGGCGCAAAAGCCGCTTGCTTTCTCTAAGGTCCCTCCTCGCCCTGGCCGCCTTCACAAAGACGAATGCCGTCCAGCCGCCGAGAATGGTGATCACAAGCCCGATGAGGAGGATGATCTCGGCCGCCGCTGCGGACGGAGCCCCGACTTGAGCGGCCGCGGTAACTCCCGGTTCGGCGAACATCGAACCCGAGACCGACGAAAATGCGCCGTTCAAATGCTCTACCTGCCTGCCGATCAGCACGCCGGTTGTGAGTACGGCGCAGGCAAGCACAAAAAGGCCCAGGAGCTTGAACACGCCGGGCATAGTTCCTCGGATTGGGTCCTGTTGCATTCTAAATGTAAACGGAAGCGGAGTTCGATACTTGGGGGGCAGCGGGCCTTTCCAACTCTTAAGGCCGGCTTGATTCGAACCGCTTTTATTCGTGGGCTGCTAACCGGCGCTGGGGTTCCGCCGTGTTAAACATTGTAAAAGATGATTGTTTTGTTTGGCAAGGAGAAAGATGGGAGGCGCGAGACTGCCGGACCGGCACCCGGAAGTAGACGGAGCTATGTGTTTCCGCATTCTTCGGTTTCATATAAGGAGATGATCCCGGATGCTTCCGGCATCAAGGGTAGGGAATGACGTGTGTGGCTGTGGAGCAACAATGCGGGACCGAGCCAAAATAAACGGCCGGCTGAAGCCGGCCCAGAATCCCGGTCATTTTGTCGTACCCCGGTTAAACCGGGGGCGACTAATAGCGCCCAAACGCCTGCAGGTCGAACTCTCAAACCATTACGACAAGAAAGACTGTGTCTACAGTCATTTCCCCTCTCAATGGAACTGTTTCAGGAACCGCACGTCGTTCTCGAACATCAGGCGTATGTCGTCCAGCGAGTACATAAGCGCGCACATGCGTTCCAATCCGAAGCCGAAAGCGAACCCGGAGTAGACCTTGTGATCGACCCCGCAATTCTCCAGCACGTTTGGATGGACCATTCCGCAGCCGCCCAGCTCGATCCAGCCCGAGCCCCTGCAGGTCCCGCACTTCGATCCTTCGAACTCGCCGGTCCCGTCGCACTTGAAGCACGAGAAATCGAACTCCGCGCTGGGTTCTGTGAAGGGGAAGTAACTTGGCCGGAAACGCGTCCTTGTCTCTTTTCCGTACATCCGCCGGAGCCATTCCGTCACCGTGCCCTTCAAATGCGACATGTTGATGCCTTTGTCGACGCACAAGCCCTCGATCTGATGGAACATCGGCGTGTGGGTCTGGTCAGGCGTGTCGCGGCGAAAGACGCGGCCCGGAGCGATGATGCGGATCGGCACGCCCCTGCGCTCCATCGCCCTGATCTGTACGGTCGAGGTCTGCGAACGAAGCGCGAAGCCTCCGGTCGTGTAGAAGGTGTCCTGCGACTCGCGCGCGGGATGATGTTCCGGAATGTTCAGCGCGTCGAAGTTGTAGTAGTCGGTCTCGATCTCGCGGTCGTCTTCGATGGCGTAGCCCATCGACACGAAAATATCCTCGATCCGCTGCCGGAGAAGCGTGATCGGATGCAAGTGCCCGGGCTGCGGTCTTCTGCCGGGAAGAGTCACGTCGATCGTCTCGCGTTCCGTCCTCGCCTCGAGGATGTATTTCCCGAGCCGCTTCTCGGCGTCGTCGAGTGCGGATTCTATCTCGCCGCTTACCTTCTGGACGAACTTCCCGAATTCAGCGCGGTTCTCCGGAGCGATCTTCCCGATCAGGCGCTTAGCGCCTGAAAGCGGGCTCTTTTTGCCCGTGTGCTTCACGCGCAGGTCTTCCAGCTCTTTCTTCAAACGCTCGGCCGCGGCCAGCGTGAGATCGCCGAACTCTTCCCTCCGGAAATTGACGAACCGCTCGAACTCCGTGCCGAACCTGTCGCGTATGACCTCTATCTGTCGCTTTTCTTCCTGCATCGATTCCAAACGCGGATCCTGAGAAATCCGGCCCTAAAAAGCCGCACAGACAAATCCGCCGGAACGAATCTGCCTGTGCCCACTAAAGGTCCTGAATGCCGGCCTCTCAGCCTTTGCCGTTGGCGGCGATCGCTTCTTTTGCCTTTCCGGCGATCGCTTCGAACGCCTCAGGCTGTTTCACTGCGAGATCCGCAAGGATCTTGCGGTCAAGCTCGATCTCCGCGAGCTTCATTCCGTGCATGAACTGCGAATAGCTCATCCCGTGCGACCTTGCCGCGGCGTTGATCCTCACGATCCAAAGCCTTCTGAAATCGCGTTTCTTTCGCTTCCGGCCGACGTACGAATACTGAAGCGCTTTCTCGACGCTTTCTTTCGCCGAACGGTAAAGCTTCGACTTCGTACCCCGGTAACCCTTGGCCATTCCAAGGATCTTCTTTCTCTTGTTAAGTCTGTTGTTTCCTCTTTTTACTCTTGGCATCGCTAAATGACTCCCCGATCAGAAAATGATCTTGCCGGACGGACTAGTTCCTTCCGTACGGCAGCATCTCCTCGACCAGTTTCTGGTCGGCCTTCGAAATATATGTATCGATATCGAGCTTGCGCTTACGCTTCGCCGACTTCTTCGTCAATATGTGGCGGGCGTGAGACTTGCCGCGCTTGAATTTGCCCGTGGCGGTCCTGCGGAATCTCTTCGCCGCGCCTTTGTGTGTTTTAAGTTTTGGCATTTCTTTAATCCTTCCGTTAACTACTGCTTCTTCTTCTTGGGGGAGAAGATAGTGAACATCTGGTAGCCTTCCATCTTCGGCGCCACCTCGATCTCGCCCACCTCCGCCAGCTCTTCCGCCAGCCTGTCCAGAATATCCCTTCCGAGCTCCCTGTGGGACATCTCGCGCCCCCTGAAAGCGATGGTCGCGCGGACCTTGTCGCCTTCCTCGAGCCACTCGTGGGCCCGCTTCGCCCTATAGCTGTAATCGTGATCGTCCGTCGCGGGCCTGAATTTGATCTCTTTTACGGTAACCGTCGTCTGCTTCTTCTTGGCTTCCTGTTTCTTTTTCTTCTCTTCGTAAAGAAACTTGCCGTAATCGATTATCTTGCAGACCGGCGGTTTTGCCTGCGGCGCGATCTCAACCAGGTCCAGCCCCTGCTCCCTGGCTCGTGCGATGGCATCCCTCGTGTCCATCACACCGATCTGTTCGCCGTCTTCATTCACTACTCGGACGGACGGGATCCGTATCCTTTCGTTAGTCCTGTGCTGCGGTCCTCTGAACCGTTTTGGGCGGTTTCTGCTGAATCTTCTAGCTATCTCTGCACCTCCGTTCTTTGGTTAAAGCAAGGGCGGAACTCTTCCGCCGAATATATCGTGTTCAAATGCCGGACGCTGTTCGCCCGGCGACAAAGCCCGATTCTACAAGATGCGCCGCCGAAATGCCATTATTTCGGGCTCCCGGCGGCATTCAAAACGATCCGTTGTCGATAGCGCGGCTGGTCTTGAGTTTGTCCGCGCGATCTATAAACTCGTCGACTCCCATCGTGCCGATGTCTCCCTCTGTCCGCTCGCGGACGGCGACCGTTCCGGCCTCGAGCTCCTGATCGCCGACGACCAGCATGAAAGGGACCTTCTGAAGCTGCGCGTCCCGTATCTTCGCGCCGATCTTGTCGCTTCGCAAATTCGCTTCGACCCGCAAATCAGCGGCTTTCAGTTTGGCGGCTACCGATTCGGCGTATTCGTTTACACGGTCGGTGATCGGAAGCACCGCTACCTGGACCGGCGCGAGCCAGAAGGGAAGGGCGCCCCCGAAGTGCTCAAGCATCACGCCGAAGAACCTCTCGATCGATCCGAACAAAGCTCTGTGGATCATGTACGGCCTGTGCGGCTGATTGTCTTCGCCCGTATACTCGAGCCCGAACCGCTCCGGCAGGTTGAAATCCACCTGGATCGTGCCCAGCTGCCATGTCCTCCCGATGGCGTCCTCGATCTTGATGTCGATCTTTGGCCCGTAAAACGCGGCCTCGCCCTCGATCCTGTCGAAGCCGATGTTCCTCTCGCCGAGCGCCGCGGCAAGCGATGCTTCCGCCTGTTCCCAGTCCTTGTCCTCGCCCAAAAACTTCTTGTTCTCGGCTTCGCCGCGGACAGAAAGCTCGAACGAGACCTTGTCGAATCCGAAGGTCTCGAAGACCTCGATCGCGAAATCGAGGCAGTCGCCCACCTCTTTCAGAACCTGGTCCGGCCGAACGAACAAATGTGCGTCGTCGACGGTGAATCCGCGGACCCGCATCAATCCGTGAAGCGTCCCCGAAAGCTCGGCCCTGTAAACGGTGCCCATTTCGGAATAGCGCTGCGGAAGGTCCCTGTACGACCGCATCGAGGATTTGTAAATGCCTATGTGCAAAGGGCAGTTCATAGGCTTCAGCCTGTATTCGACCTCCTCGATGCTGGTCGGCGAATACATCGAATCCGCGTAATTGTCTTCGTGCCCGCTGATCCTCCACAAGTCCCTCTTAGCGATATGCGGCGTGTGGACGAAGCTGTAATCGAAATCCCTTAGCTTTTCCTTCAGGTAATTCTCCATCTCCTGACGGATGATCCCGCCTTTCGGGTGCCAGAGGATAAGGCCTTGCCCGTAGTCGTCCTGGATCGAGAACAGGTCGAGCTCCTGCCCGAGCTTGCGGTGGTCGCGTTTCGCGGCCTCCTCGCGCTGCTTCAGCCAGGCGTCGAGCTCTTCCTTCGAGAAAAATGCGGTCCCGTAGATTCTCTGCATCTGCTCGCGCTCCGCGTCGCCTTTCCAATAGGCGCCGGCGATCGCGAGAAGCTTGAAGGCCCTAAGCTTTCCGGTGTGCGGCACGTGCGGCCCAAGGCAGAAGTCGATGAAAGGCGAGTCGTCGATGTAATAGATGCTCGCATCGCCCTCGACCTTCTCGTCGATCAGCTCGCACTTGAGCGGCTCGCTGCGATCTTCAAATATGTCAAGGATCTTCGCCTTCGATACAATTTCGCGCCGATACTTCAAATTGCGCTTGGCCATCTGCTGCATCCGTTTCTCGATCTTCGGAAGATCGTCCACGGAGAGAGGCTCGGGCGTGATCACGTCATAAAAGAAACCGTACCGCGGATCGTCAAGCAATGCGGGTCCGATTCCGAGCTTCGTGCCGGGATAAAGGTCGAGGACGGCGGCCGCAAGCAGGTGCGCGGTCGAATGCCGAAGGACTTCCAGTCCTTCACGGGTGTCCGGTACGATCGGCTCTATTTCGAGCTCGCCGTTCATGGGAAGCTCGCGGCCGAGATCGAATTCCTCGCCGTTGACCTTTGCCGCCAGCGCCGATTTGGACGCGTCGCGGTCGAACTGTTTTATGGCGTCTAAAACGGTACTCCCTCCGGGGACGGAACCGCTTTCGCCGCCGTACTTGACGTTGATCTCGCTCATTTACCCTTCACCGGAATCCCAACGCCCGAAAGGCGCACACCTGTCCAAAGTTTCCAACCGCCGGGTTAGCTCTGGGAAAAGACCGGGTGTTCTAAAGATTCCGCAACTACAAAATGATCTGATCTGACAAGAGCGACTTTGCCCGGCGAGTGACTACACACGCCCGTTTACCGTGCCGTGAGGCACGTCGTAGTTGATATCAAAAACGCAAAGTTCTTTAACGGCATCTTGCCAAAAATTGTGCGACGGCGGAACCGGCCGGCTCCCTCCGTCTTCGATCTCATTTGGTAGGCACTAGCAGAGTTGAACTGCTGACCTCTACCGTGTCAAGGTAGCGCTCTACCACTGAGCTAAGTGCCTATAAAAACAAAAACTCGCCCGATGAAAAGCGAACCTATACCTTAGCGAGGGGCGGGTTTGATGTCAAACATAAAGGCAGGCGGAACGATAAGCATCAGCTGGTCGAGATCGCTCACGGCCCAACAATCGCAGGAATATCGCCCCGTTTAGAGCAGCGCTTCGCGCTGCTCTAAACGGGAGGCGTGGAGGCACGGAGTTCCGCGCTAGCGCGCGGCGCAAACTGAAGTTCACGTTACCTCGGGCAGCCCGAAGGGCTGCTCCAAACGGTTCGCGTTACCTTGCGATTGATCGATGGTCGTTGACCACTGCCTACTCGATCTTCCTCTTCTGGATCTTCGAATGGATCTCGTTGATCTTCATCAGCGCCGCGCTTCCGTACAGCTTCTTCAGCTCGTATACAAAGATCCCGGCCGCGACCGCCGGATCGGTCTTCACCAGTTCTTCCGCCTCTTCGATCGTCGTCACGTTGAAAATATACATACCGCGCCACGGCTCGGCCTCGCCGAACGGGCCCGCGAGAACAAGTTTCCCCTGTTCCGCCAGCTTGCCCATGTTCGCGAAATGCCCCCGGAAGATCTCGCTTCGTTTCGCGGCGTCGTCGATCTTCGCGGGCCCGGTCTTCAGAACGCAGAAGACATAGCTGCGCATTCCCAGGTCGTCCGCGCCAAGCTCCTTGGCAAGTTTCTCATCGTAGTTGGGGTTCGAAGGTGCGCCGTTCTGAGCGGACGCCGTTGCGGCGAACACGCCGGTGATTAGTATGAAAGCCGAAAGAACTATTCTTAACGATCTCATCGTTGTTACCTCTTTTTTAATTTCTGGATTCCCCGCCTCGAAAGCCGAGGTTGTTGAACGGTCAGCACAAATGGATGATAATCATACCGCAATTCACGACAGATGATAATCCCGATTCAGCTCTGAAAGGCAGTAAAACCGTATGTTCTACGCGCTGCTCGCCAACCTGGTTCTGTTGGCACACCTGGCGTTCATTTTCTTCGCAGTCCTCGGAGGCTTGTTTGCGCTGAAATGGCCCAGGGCGTGGATGCTGCACGCTCCGGCGCTCGTTTGGGCGTTCCTGGTCGAGTTCCTGATGCTCGGCTGCCCTCTGACGTGGATGGAGAACAGTTACCGGGCTGCGGCGGGACAAACCGGATACGAGACCGGATTCATGGATCATTTCATCTCTTCGCTGATCTATCCCGGCCTTCCGCCGGAGTTCCACATCGTTCTGGGGGTCGTGCTCGGCGCGTTCAATATTGTCGTGTATGGATACCTTATCAAGTCCGGATCGATCGCCCTCGGAAGGCCGGCGACGGGTCCGCAAGCCTAGACCGTCTTCCGGAGAAGCCTCAATGAGAACCAGCCAAGGAGCCCGATCACAACTGCAAGGGCTGCCCAAAGCCATACACTGCTTTCAAGATATCCCGCGGTCCGGCCTTCAGCTTCCATCTCGATTCCAAGCGTAAGTTCGGGCAGTTCCTCTGGGATCTGTTCCGAGAAGTCCTCGATATCGTAATCAGGCCGCGTCGCATCGGGATCCGAATAATGGACCCAGTATTCTTCCGCCCCGGGCATTCTCGCCTTCAGCTCGTATCTGTAGCCGAGCGGTCTGACCGACGTGATTCTGAGCGGCGGACTGTCCCCGTTCTCGATCGTTATCCTGAACCGGTCGGACCTGGCTTCTTCGAACCGGTACGGCCCGGGATCGAACGAGCTTAGAGTGAAAGAGCCCAGCCGTTCGAAACGTCCCTCGTCTCGCCCCCCAGCGGAGTATCCGATCGTTGCCGGTCTGAAATAGTCGATTCGGTCCGCGATATCGAAACTCACTGCCGACACGGGAACAACGTTGGCGAGGGTCAGATCAACGACGGTTCGCTTGCGTTCTTTATCCTCCGAGACCGAGAAGTTCTCGACGGAGTATGCAGAAAGTTCGCGCCGCGCCGGACTTGCCAGCTCAAGGGAAGCGGAGACCGGGCCCGGATCCTGATCGGTCGGCACGAACAAACGGAAGTAAGCGAACTTGGTCTGTGGGAATTCGATCGTCGTGAACCGGTATTCCGTAAGTTCGTTGCTGATCCCGAGGACCCGGTAATCATCGACGATCGTCTGCCAGTCGCGCTGGTCGTTGCTTCCCTCGAGCGAGACCCGCCAGTCGAAATTCCTGACGCCGAACGAAAGCACCACCCGGTTCACATACGAGGTCTCGACAGGCTCGAACGTGTAATATCGGCCTCCGTCTGCCCGCGTCTGGTTTATTAGCCGGAAATCGACCCGCCGCACGCCTCCGTCTCCGCCGCTGTCGATCACGAACGGAACCTGCTCACTGGTGCCGGAAGCGGAAACGGCGAAGATCCTGAGATCTGCCAGATCCGGTCTGAGCCGTGAGTAGATCTCGTCGGGAAGCACTATGCGCGCCCAGCCTTCCTTGCCCCCTTCGACCTTACGTTTGAACGCGAACTCTTCCTGTCCGGCCGAAACTGCCGGAAGGCTAAGAAGGATGAAAATTACCCAGACACTAAGCCTCATCGGGTTCATTGATCACGGAGCTGTAACGGTTATAGAGATACGAGGCCACAAGAAGGAGGATACCAAGCGAAACGAAAAGGACGGTACGCGCGACGGTGCCAAGACCCGCGAGGTCGTACAGGAATACCTTCCCGAGAGTGAAGGAAAAAAGGCAGATGGCGGCGATCCGCAGGTGCCTCTTGTGGGACCGTATCCCCACGATCACGAGCATCACTGCGTAAAGTCCCCAAAGAAGGCTCAGGCCGAGCCGCGTAGATTCGTCCGGTGCCGCAAAGTCGAGCCACATCAACAGCTCCGCGCTGAGCGTCGCGAGAATCGTTACGTGCAGGATGATATCGAGCGCCTTGAACCGAACGGCATTGGGAATGCCGGGTACGGCTGATTCCGCCTCGTTGGTTCTCCGCAGGATCAGGAACAACGAAGCTGCTGCGGCGAAGGTCACGTAGCGAATGAGCAATCCGGCAGCGCCCGCTTGCGCGCCGTAATCGTCGGGAAACCAGAAGGATTCGGCGATCGCATTGACCGTGGCCAGTCCGGCGATCAGATATCCCATCAGCAAGGTCAGCGAGAGCGCCACGCAAAGGGCCGAAAGGACACTGTCCCGGATGGCATTCCGGTTCAGGTAGGCCAGGCCGACCGTGAATGCGATCGAGTAGACCAGGATGCTCGCGGCCTTGAATCGTTCGTAAAGAATGAGGTCGTCCCCGCCGGACTCCCAGTAGTTGGCGATCTCGAAACCGAAGGTCATATAAGTAACGAAGATCGCGCCTCCGCCGAGGATAAGGCGGGCTACCCGGGCGGCATTCTCTTCCAGAACGGTCTCATCCCGAAAGATGTGATCTACCCAAAGTGACACGATCAGACACGCGGAAACGAACAGGTTGGTCACGAAACCGGAGTTGAAGACAGGCACGGGCGTCGGATCGCTTAGAATCCCCTCCCACGTGCCCAACAGTCTCAGCAACGCGAATATGAAAAGCGGGTATGAAAGCCATTCGTATACGGCGATCGACCGTGCTCTGCCGATCGCGAACAGGACCACGGCTTCCGCGGCCCACGCCGTCGTTACCCACTCGCCGTCAAGCTGTACCGGAACGGCGATCGTAATGAAGGCGATAACGAGACCGACAAGGAGCGAGAGCACAGACCTGTCCGCGGCAGCGGATCTATGCACGGCGAAGGCCACTCCGAGCTGAACAGCGGCGGTTCCCG
>JAGFIQ010000027.1 GCA_024103495.1 Aridibacter famidurans | reverse complement strand
GTCGGAGACCATAAGGAAAATCCTGCGCCCCGACTGCTCACCGTCGAACATTTCAGCTGCTTCGATCACTTCCGAGTACGGATTGTACGGAGAGCTGGCGGAAGAACTGCGGAGTATCCGCAGCGATCTCGCCGCCTCGGCTTTGTCGGAAGTGAATCCCTGCGTGACCTGGATCGTTCCTCCGGTAAGGTACGCCGTCATCACACGGGAACCTTTTGGAAGTCTCTCGATAAGTTCACGAATGCTTTCCAGTTCATTGTTCACCCTCGATACAAGGTCGTCCTGGATCAGTACCGCAAGAATGACGGGCCGGTCCTTGAGCTCGACAGCGGAAACGATCTGCTGAGGCTGCTTGTTCTCCGCAACTGCGAAGTCAGAAGCCTGCAATCTGTCCGCGATGGCCCGCGTGCGGTCGTTATGGGGTTTGAGCGTCACAAGCACGCTTACCTCTGTACGGCCGCGGTCGGCCGCGTCGTTCTTTTGTGCGGGATCCGACCTGACAAGAGTCAAAGTTAGCCCTACCGCGGCCGCCAGAAGGGCGAAACCGAGGAAGGCCGAAATTGATCTGTTTCTCATAATGGTCACCTCACAAAAAAAGACTGCACCATTTAACAGGGCAACGGCCGTACCCATCGCGGTGCCGTCAGAGGCAGTAAACATCACGTCTTTCGCCGTTTCGAGACACGAACTCTTGCGACGCCTGCGAGATTCCACGGTTTCTGCGTATCTTTTCGCGGAAGCAGAAGCCTGCGGAGGTTTGACAGCGAACGGCTCTTTCCCTATCCTTCACACTTAATTGAAAGTGACTTTCACTTTCAGAGTGTGACGAAAGACTTTCTAAAAGGCCGCATTGGCGGCTCCCTTTAGGCCGGGTGTCGATCTGCTGACACTTCATTGAATGACGACAAGCCGGGTGTGCGACAGCACCTCCCGGAACCGGATCAGGCAGCAACAGTGCAGGAGGTTCTTCGACCTTTTGAGCGTCGGGCGCCGATGGATATGAAACAAGGCGAGACCAAAGTGAACGGCTTACCTGCCGCGAGAGCGAGAGGTTCGGCGAAGCGGTCAATTAGAAAACCGGGAGTTTTTCAGCCACGGATCAAGTCCGAGGCAACGACCCTCGCACCCATTGTTGCTCTTCTGGCGGTGCTGCTTGCCGGCTGTTCTTCCTCCGCTGTCGAAACCGGAAGCGAATCGCCCGCGAGGATCGTGACGGTCGGAGGCTCCGTCACCGAGACCGCATTCGCTCTGGGCGCGGGCGACCTGGTCGTCGCGACCGACACTTCAAGCATATTCCCGGAACAGGCGACAAAACTTCCGCAGATCGGATACCAGAGATCGATCTCTGCCGAGGGCGTGATCTCGCAGAATCCTACGCTGCTCCTTGTCTCGAGCGAAGCGGGTCCGCCGCCTGCACTTCGGCAGATCGAATCTTCAGGTATCAAGGTCGTCAATGTCGAGAACGAGAACACGATCGATGGCGCGAGGGCTCAGATCCGCACGATCGCGGAAGCGCTCGGCCGTAAGCCGAAGGGTGAAGAGCTGATCAGGGAACTCGATAACAGATTGAAAGATGCACAGAAGTGCGTTGAGTCGATCGAAGAGCCACCAAAGGTGCTTTTCATTTATGCGCGCGGGGCGGGAGCGGTAAACGTGTCGGGTTCGGGCACGGCGGCGGACAGCATGATCGCTTTGTCGGGCGGAGAGAACGCCATCGACGGATTCGAGGGATTCAAGCCTCTGACCCCCGAGTCACTTGTCGCGGCGGCGCCCGACGTGATCCTGATACCGGAACGCGCGATGGGGTCGATCGGAGGGCTCGAGGGCGTGAAGAGGCTTCCGGGCATCTCCGACACGCCCGCTTTCAGGAACGGCCGGTTCGTGGTCGTCGACGACCTGTTGCTGCTTGTATTCTCGCCGAGGCTCGGAGACGCCGTATTGGAACTGTGTACGAAACTGCGCGGATAAGAACGATCGTGAACAGATCCGGAAGCGCGACGCGACGAAGGCTCGGCTCATTCGCGCCGGCAAGACTTCTCGCGATCCCGTTCCGAAAACCCGCGATCGCGATACTCGCCGCTGTTCTCGCCGCGGTCGTGATACTCGCGGTCGGAGTCGGGGCCGTACAGATCTCAGTACCGCAGATCATAGCGATCATCGCGTCGAAGGCCGGGATCACACTCCCCTTTGCGTACGAAGCACAGCAGGAATCCGTGCTGATGGCGATACGGCTTCCGAGAGTCCTTCTTGGCCTGTTTGTCGGAGCAGGGCTCGCCGTATCAGGAGCACTTCTGCAGGGACTGTTCCGGAATCCGCTTGCCGATCCCGGGCTGCTGGGCGTTTCGAGCGGCGCCGCGTTCTTCGCAGTGCTCGCGATCGTGCTGGGCGATTCGGTTTCGAGCGGCGCGTTTGCCGGATACTCGCATTTCGGGCTCCCGTTCGCCGCATTCGCCGGCGGTTCGCTGACGATCGCCTGCGTTTACCTGATCGCGAAGCGGCACGGGAGCCTGGACACGGCGACGATCCTGCTTGCGGGTATCGCGATAAACGCGCTCGCAAGCGCAGGGATCGGGCTTCTGATCTTCGCCGCGGACGACGCTCAGCTTCGCACGATCACGTTCTGGAACCTGGGGAGCCTCGCCGGCGCGACCTGGCAAAGCCTTCTTGTCGTCGTGCCGCTGATGGTATTGCCACTGCTTTTCCTGCGCAACATAGGGCGGCAGCTGAACGCGCTTATGCTCGGCGACGCTGAGGCCGAGCACCTCGGGATCGATACCGAGCGGCTGAAGCGGAGAATGATCCTTGTGGTCGGTCTTGTTGTCGGGGCAGGTGTTTCGATCACGGGTATGATCGGTTTCGTGGGGCTGGTAGCACCTCACCTTGTGAGGCTAACGCTTGGAGCCGACCACAGAACGCTCCTGCCCGCTTCCGCGATCCTCGGTGCGGTACTGATCATCGGCGCCGACCTTGTAGGAAGAACGGCTGTCGCACCGGCGGAGCTTCCGATCGGGGTGATCACGGCCGCCGTTGGCGCACCTTTCTTCCTGTGGATGTTACTGAGAAAGAGATGAGCACGACCTTCGAAAGATCCGGAATAACTGCGCAGTGCGTCGGAACCGCGGCGATGGGAAGGACGCTGCTCGAGGGCGTGTCCCTCGATGCCGGATGCGGTGAGGTTGTCGCAGTTGTAGGCCCGAACGGCGCGGGAAAATCGACATTTCTAAAGATGCTCGCCGGCGAGCGCCGCGCGACAAGCGGAACGATCAGCTTCTCCGGAAAGGAGATCGGGAAATGGCCCCGCGAGAAGATCTCGCAAGTGCGCGCGGTGCTTCCACAGAACTCCGCGCTGAATTTTCCTTTCAAGGTCAGAGAAGTGGCGATGCTCGGCAGGAGTCCGCACATACGGTTCTCCGAGTGCCGACGCGACCGGGAGATAGTCGGCCTTGCGCTCGAAAAGGTCGGGATCGGGCGCCTTGCGGAGAGGTGCTACACGACACTTTCGGGCGGCGAGCGACAGCGAACGCATCTGGCCAGGGTTCTCGCCCAGATCTGGGAACGCCCGGAAAACGGCGCGAGGTACCTCCTTCTCGACGAACCAACCGAGGGGCTCGATATTTCGCATCAGCACACCGCGCTCGAGACGGCTCGGGAACTTGCGAGCGAGGGAACCGCTGTCGTTGCCGTGCTGCACGATCTTAATCTCGCCGCGCAGTACTGCGACAAGATTCTCGTGCTAAAAGAGGGGAGGCAGGCCGCGCTCGGCTCTCCCAGAAAAGTTCTGCGACCCGGCATTATCCGGGATGTTTTCGGGGTCGAGGCTCACGTATCGGCGCACCCCAAATTGAGGGACATCCCCCTGGTCGTGCCGATCGGGGCTGCCGGATCGAACGGGCGCGGCCGCGCGGAAACGGCGGCGTCAGTCTAAAACAATGAGTGAGGTAACAATGGAAGGCGCAACAGGAACGAGAAGCATTGGGCTGAAGAAGGCCTATGAGGAATTCAAAAAGGAAAATCCGACGACCCGGATCCGCGACGCTGCGGCCGCACTCGGTGTCAGCGAAGGCGAGCTATTGGCGACAAGCGTCGGCGAAACGGCTGTGCGGCTGAGGCCCGATTTCAAGCCCCTGCTGCACGATCTTCATTCGCTCGGTAGAGTGATGGCACTGACCCGGAACGAGGAGGTCGTCCACGAAAGAAAAGGCGTTTACGAGAACGCTCAGACCGACCTGCCGCACAAGATGGCGCTGTTCGTCAATCCCGATATCGATCTGAGGATCTTTCTTAACGGCTGGCATCACGCATTCGCCGCGGAGGTGGAGAATCCGAGGGGCACTATGCGAAGCATCCAGATCTTCGACATCGACGGGACCGCGGTCCACAAGATCTACCTGACCGACGAGAGCGATGTCAATGCATATAAGTCGCTTATCGACGAATATCGATCTGAGGACCAGTCCCAGCTGCTCGAGGTCCGGTCAAAACCCGAGCCTTCGAAAGACCTCCCCGATTCGGATATCGATGTCGAAGGGTTCCGGAAGGCGTGGTCTGAACTGACAGATACGCACGACTTTTTTCCGCTCCTCAGAAAGTTCAAGGTCGGAAGGCGCCAGGCGCTGAGGCTCGCCGGTGAGGAGTTCGCGATAGAAGTGCCGGAGGACAGCTTCAAGTACGTGCTGAACGAGGCCCGGGACAGGAAGGTGCCGATAATGGTCTTTGTCGGGAACGGCGGCATCATCCAGATCCACACAGGCAAAGTGGCGAACGTGATCGAAGCCCGCGGATGGTTCAACGTGATGGATCCGGACTTTAACCTTCACATAGATCAGGAAAGGGTCGATTCGGCGTTCATCGTCCGCAAACCGACCGAGGACGGTACGGTGACGAGCCTCGAGATCTTCAACCGGGAGGGACGCGATATCGCACTGTTCTTTGGGAAACGAAAGCCGGGCATCCCCGAGCGGGAGGACTGGCGCGAGCTGATCGCGGATCTTGAGGCCGCCAGCCGCTAGTGAAAAATGAGAGCCGGGCCAACAGGTACCCGGCTCTCTTGTAAAAGCGGGATCAGGGGCCCGCTTTCGCGTTGGATCGATCGTCGGCTATCTAGTTGATGGCCGGCGGATCTTCGTCTGCTGGTGGATCATCCGTATCCTCTTCTACCAGCATTTCGGCGCTCACGACCTCACCTTTCTCCGCGCCGATCTGGACCTCCCAGGTCTTGCCCTTCTTGTCCTTGATATAAAAAATGTAGTCGGTGACCTTTCCTTCGTCGTCCTCGATCGAGAACTCGTCTTCGACGGAGCCTTCGACCTTCTTCAGAGCGATCTTTCGGGCTTCCTCAAGCGTTATCTTTGCATTGCCGTCCGACGCCGCTCCCGAGGAGAAAACAGTTGCGGAGAAGGCCACGGCCAGAAGCACTGCGAAAAGAACCAACTTTCTTGAACTGTACATACCTGCCAAATACTCTTCCGGCGAGAAACCGGCGGCCGATCCGCGGGCCTCGCGCGTAAAGCTGACAACGAATCCGAATGTACGAAAAGGAAGATAAACGGAGGATTAATTCGCAAACGAGTTGATCGATCAATTAAAGGATGCTGTGGATCAGCAGTGAAGACACTGTCAGGAAGGATCTGACGGGAGGATGACGCGAAACCGCGTCCCGGCATTGTCTGACGATACCAGCTCGAGCGTTCCGCCGTGTGCCTTTGCGATGGAACTCGCGATAGAGAGACCCAGTCCGGCGCCTGTCCCGTGCGCGTAATCGCTCTTGTGGGAGCGCGCTTTGTCGACCCTGAAGAATCGGTCGAAGATGTGAGGCCGGTCGATCTCGGGTATCGGAGAGCCGGTATTTGCTACCTCGATCCTGAAGCTTCCGTTCGTCTTACCGCACGAGATACCGACCGACCCTTCCGCGGCGGAATACTTGACCGCGTTATCCAGCAGATTGAGGATCAAACGGCGGATCAACGCCTCGTCGCCCTTGAAAGCAAGATTCTCCTCGACTTCGACCTTCAGATCGAGGCCTTTTTCGTCGACGAGCGTCCTGACCGCACGCGCGCACTCGGTGACGGTTTCGTCAAGATAGAAAGATCGCCTTCTCGGAATGAAGCCGCCCGCGTCAGCCTTCGCAAGAAGGAAAAGGTCCTCGACTATCCTGGAGAGTCGCGCGGCCTCAAGCCGGATCACGTCAAGCGATTCCCTGTACTCGTCCTCGCTGCGCTCATCCTTTTGGAGCGAAACCTCCGATTCTCCCCGGACGATCGCCAGCGGAGTCCGAAGCTCGTGGGAAGCATCCGCCATGAACCGCTTCTGCTGCTCGAACGCTCTTTCAAGGCGGACCAGCATTCCGTTGAAGGCATCAGCGAGCTCGGCAAGTTCGTCCTCTGCAGATCCCCTTGGCACGCGCTCGCTCAGGTTGCTTGAAGTGATCTGCGCAGCCTTCTCGGCCATTTCGCCAACCGGGCGGAGCGATTTGCCCGCAAGGTAATATCCTCCGATCGAAGAAAGGATAAGCGCGAACGGAATGCCTGCGATGATGAAAATGCGTACGCTCCCGAGCAGTTCAAGCTGTGAACGCAACGGCCGGACCGCGGCGACAAGAAGCGTGCGGCTCTCGAAATTGGCCCGCCGGACGAATATCCTCACTTCCGGTTCGTCGGCCGTGACGATCGTCAGGAACCCGCCTTCGTTCTCTGTAACAGCCGAAGCAATCCCCTCGGGCGGGATCTCGCGTGCGTCGAGGTTGAACGGCTTCAGCCTGCTTGAGTCGTTCGGATCGAGCCTGGGGCTGACGGCGACCGATCTCGACTGCTCGTCGAAAACAACAAAGACGATGAACTGGAAGCGAAAGTCCTCGATTGTTTCGCGGACCGTTTCGTCCGTCAGCACCTTCTCTTCGTTGAGGCGCTTCTGGGCGCGCAGGGTCTCGACCAGCGCGGTCGCCGCGTCTTCCAGCGAATCGTCGGCTATCTGCCGGACGGTCCGGTCAAGCGCAAAGTAGGATACGAGCGTGAATACGCCGAGAAGCAGTGCGAGTGCGGCGGCGTACCAGAGCGTCAGGCGGATCCGGATCGAAGAGAGCATCAGGCGTTTTCGGTCCCCTTCGCCGGAGAGCGTGTCGACAGAATGTAGCCGGCGCCGCGTTTCGTCCCTAGTACGGGCCTTTCCACGCCGGGCCGCAGTTTCTGCCGCAGACGATTGACGTAAACCTCGATCAGGTTCGAGAACGGATCGAACTTCTCATTCCAGACGTGCTCGGAGATCTCTTCCCGGCCGATGACCCGGTCGGTGTTCCTTGCGAAGTACTCAAGAAGCGCGAATTCCTTTGTAGTCAGGTCCAGAGGATCGCCTTTCGCGAATGCTGTCTTGCTTCGTGTGTCGACCGAAAGATCTCCTATCTCGATCGTCGTGAGGTGCATTTCGCCGCGAGGCCTTCTAAGCAGAGCGCGTATCCGGGCGAGCAATTCTTCGAATTCGAACGGCTTGGTGAGGTAATCGTCGGCGCCTATGTCGAGACCGGAGATCCGGTCTTCGAGCGCGTCCCGGGCGGTCAGCATCAGCACCGGGACGTCCTTGCCCTCCGCGCGAAGCTCGCCGCAGACTTCGAAACCGTCCTTGCCGGGGATCATAAGATCGAGGATGACAAGGTCGTAATCGCTCACATCGGCGCGGAACAGCGCCGACTCGCCGTCGGGCACGTGGTCGACGGCGTACGAGTTCTCTTTCAGGCCTTTGGTGATGAAACGGGCGATTCGCTCGTCATCCTCAACAAGCAGGATCCGCATGATCTGTTGACGGCAGCGGCCCGTGAAGGGCGGGGCTCGTCTGCGCTATGATAATAGGAATTCGCCATCCGGCAAGCTGAATATAGCACGCGGCCGCGATGTGTTCGGCTCCGCCCTGCGGCGACCTGTAAAACTCTCCTCCAAACCTATGAAAGCATTGAGATTCGACGGCAGCGAACTGGCGCTCAAGGACGTTCCTTTCCACCCTTCGGACGGCGAGGCGAAAGTAAGGGTTCTGCATTCCGGTATCTGCAACACCGACCTCGAGATCGTACGCGGATACGCGGGCTTCCGGGGAACCCTGGGCCATGAGTTTGTCGGCGTCGTGGAGGAATCGCCGGAAGATCCCTCGATAGTCGGTAAGCGCGTCGTCGGCGAGATCAACGTCGGATGCGATCATTGCCCCCTATGCGAAACAGGCGATCCCAGACATTGTCCGGACCGCACGGTGCTCGGGATCGTCGGCCGCGACGGGTGCCACGCGGAGTTCGTCAGCCTGCCCGTCCGCAACCTGGTCGAAGTCCCCGACGCGATTCCCGATGAGGCGGCGGTGTTCACGGAGCCGCTGGCGGCGGCTTACGGGATCACGGAACGCGCGTCGATAGAATCGGGGATGAAGGTCGCGGTCATCGGCGACGGAAAGCTCGGCATCCTGTGCGCCTGGAGCCTCGCCCGGCGCGCGCAACATCTTTATCTGGTAGGCAAGCATCAGAGCAAGCTAAATACGGCCCGGACGAACGAAGTTGAAGGCATCCTGCTTGAGGAAGCCGGCAAAATGTCGCGTTCTTTTGATGTTGTGATCGAGGCGAGCGGGTCCGGATCGGGACTCTCGACCGCGTTGGATCTGCTCAAACCGCTCGGGAGGCTTGTTTTGAAATCCACCGTTCACGGCGAAGTGAATTGGGAACCGTGGCGGGTCGTGGTCGACGAGCTGACGGTCATCGGTTCCAGATGCGGGAGGTTCGCGCCGGCGCTCGAGCTTCTGAGAACGGGCGAGGTAGACCCGAGGCCTTTGATCTCTGAGGAATACAGCCTCGACGACGGCGTTGAGGCATTCGAGGCCGCCGCCAGGCCCGGGGTTATGAAGGTACTCCTCACAACGGAAGCAGGGGCCCGATAACAATTCCTGACGCCAAACGTAAATATTGTCTTAAACGGATCGGCACTCTATACTCGGTCAACACGGCCGGTAGCCGGCAACTGAAGTACAAGGAGACGCATTAATGTCCAAGTTGACCAGGGAACACACTCAAAGGAGTTTCATCCGCGAGCTGTGGATAAGCAGTTTTTCATTATTGATCCTCGCGCTCACCTCCGGAGGAACGGCTTTAGCCCAGACCCCGGAAGCGACGGTACCCGCGAAAAGCACGGCGGCGTCGCCGGAGCAGCTTTCGGCATCGTTCGCCGAGGTCGCAAAAGTGGTCGAGCCGGCAGTGGTCAACATCGACACGAAAGGAAAGGTCCCTGATGTTCAGATCGAAGGCGACGGAGCGGAAGACGCTGACGACATTCTGGAGTTCTTCCGGAGGCGTCTGCCTTCGCGTCCCAGCTACGCGGTCGGAAGCGGGTTCATAGTCGATCCCAAAGGTTACATCCTGACCAACTACCACGTGGTCGAAGACTCTGCGCGTATCACCGTCAGGCTTCAAAGCGGTGAGGAGTATACGGCGCGTATTGTCGGTGCGGACGAGGAAACGGATCTCGCGGTTTTGAAGATCGACACTGAAACTGCGCTTCCTCATCTACGGTTCGGGAATTCCGACGCCGCCCGCATTGGCGACTGGGTGCTTGCAGTCGGTTCTCCGTTCGGGCTCGCTCGCACCGTCACCGCGGGTATCATCTCGCAGACCAAGCGTGAGACGCCTTCGGGTAATCCGTTTCAGCGGTTCATACAGACCGACGCCGCGATCAACCGGGGCAATTCCGGCGGCCCGCTCGTGAATCTCCGAGGCGAGGTGATAGGCGTTAACTCGCAGATCGCCACCTCGACCGGGGATTACAACGGCATCGGGTTCGCGCTTCCTTCAAACGAGGCCGAGTACGTTTACAACCAGATCCTTAGCTCCGGCAAGGTCCGGCGCGGCTACCTGGGAGTCTTCCTGGATTCGGTCAAGAAGGAGTTTGCCGACGTTTACGGGCTTCCCGAGGCGAAGGGCGCGATCATTACTTCCGTCCGCGACAACGACGGCGCCGCATACAAGGCGGGACTGAAAGGCAACGACATCATCGTTTCGGTCGACGGCAAAGCGGTCGAAAGTGCGCAGGACCTCATCGCCAAGATCGCTTCGATCGAGCCCGGCAACGACGTCACGATCGGTTATTTGCGAGAAAGCGGAAGCCAGCTTGAAAGCAGAACAGTTTCTGTCCGTCTGGACGAAAGGCCTTCGACCGATCTGGTAGTTGACGATAATTCCCGCCGCGCTCTGCCGGTTGACGAAAAGGCGCAAGAGATCGCTCCGATGGGACTTACGCTTTCGGAGATGAACCCGAACTTCGTTCGCACGTTCACGCTGCGGGGCGTGAAGCTCGGCGAGATCTTCGAGAACAATGACCTGTCGGGACTGGTCGTCAGAAGCGTCGATCCCGCGAGTTTTGTGGCCGACGTCAAGGACTCGACCGGCGGTCCGGCGCTCAGCGAAGGCGATTTGATTCGCCGTATAAATCGGGTTACTGTAACTGATCTGGAATCTTTTAACAGGATCGCCGGCAGGCTGTCGAAAGGCTCTCCGGTTGTTCTTCACGTGGCGACCTACGACAGGAGGACCAGGCGGGTGATCCCCCGGATCGTTCAGTTCACGATCCAGTGAAACAAATAAAATTCATACAAGATGGACGGCAGCGAAGAGAACACACTCGTTACCGTCCATCATTTTTTTGAAGGGACGATATGGCAAAGGCAACGAAAGCAAAAGACGGAAAAGAAACGAAGAGGTCGGTAAAGACCTACCACAATTACATAGGCGGCGAATGGGTGAAGTCCGCGTCGGGCGAGTGGTTCGAGAACGTCAATCCCGCCGACAGGTCGGACATCGTCGGGCGTTTCCCGAAATCGAACGCCGAAGATGTCGACCGCGCGGTAGCGGCCGCGAAGGAATCGGCAACGAGGTGGCGCAGAACACCCGCGCCCAGACGGGCGGAGATCCTTTTCAAGCTGGGCGAGATCCTCAGGGAGAACAAGCAGAGGTATTCCGAGGAAATGACCCGCGAAATGGGCAAGGTCCTCAAGGAGACCGGGGGCGATGTTCAGGAGGCGATCGACTGCACATATTACACGGCTGGCGAGGGCCGCAGGCTTCACGGCTTCACGACGAAGGCGGAGATGCCGAACAAGTACGCGATGTGCGAGCGCCAGCCGGTCGGGATCTGCGGGCTGATCACTCCTTTCAACTTTCCTATGGCGATCCCGTCGTGGAAGCTGATCCCGGCGCTTGTCTGCGGTAACACGGTCGTGATCAAGTCGGGCGAGGACGTCCCGCTTTCGACGATCAATCTCGTCAAAGCCTGCGAAGAGGCCGGGATCCCGAAGGGCGTCGTGAACGTCGTCAACGGGTTCGGAGAAGCAGGAGCCGCGCTTGTCGGCCACGATGACGTAAGGCTGATCTCGTTCACGGGTTCTACGGATACAGGGAAGAAGATCGCCGAGCAGTGTGCCCGCGACAACAAGATCGTATCGCTCGAGATGGGAGGCAAGAACGCGATCATCATCAACGACGACGCCGATATCGACAACGCCGTCGAAGGCTCGCTCTGGGGAGCGTTCGGAACTTCCGGTCAGCGCTGCACCGCGTCGTCGCGCCTCGTCGTGCACAAGAAGGTGTACAAGAAGTTCGTCGAGAAACTCGTCGAGAGGGTCGCGAAGCTCAGGGTCGGAAACGGACTCGACGCGAAAACAGATGTCGGTCCGGTCATCAACCAGCAGGCGATGGACAAGATCCTTGGCTACATCGAGATAGGAAAGAACGAGGACAAGGCGACGCTCGCCGTCGGCGGAAACGCGCTAAGAAAGGGCAAGTACAAGAACGGGTTCTTCATCGAGCCGACCGTGTTCACCGACGCCGACAGAAGTATGAGGATCTCGCAGGAGGAGATCTTCGGCCCGGTCACGACCGTCATCCCGTTCTCGGACCTGGACGAGGCGATCGACATCGTCAACGACGTAAAATACGGTCTTTCGTCCGCCATCTACACTCAAGACGTGAACAAGGCCTTTTACGCGATGCAGGAGCTCTACACTGGCATCTGCTACGTAAACTCCGCGACGATCGGCGCCGAGGTCCATCTGCCGTTCGGCGGGACCAAGGGAACCGGCAACGGACACCGAGAGGCCGGCACCCAGGTGCTGGACATTTTCAGCGAGTGGAAGGCGATCTACGTCGATTTTTCAGGCCGCCTACAGAAGGCGCAGATCGACGAGGTCGAGGTCTGAATTTACCGTTAGAAGCACGCGAAAACCCGCGGGACCGTTGTGTCTTCCGCGGGTTTTTGTGGTTTAATAGCCTTCACAAAATCACAATTTCATAAGGTAAATATATGAAGATCGGACTTCCAAAAGAGATCAAGGACAACGAATACCGTGTCGGGCTCGTGCCCGCCGGGGTCAGGGCGCTGACGGATGCCGGACACGAGGTTTTCGTCGAGAGGCATGCCGGACAGGGTTCCGGCTTTGAGGACGAGGCTTTCGTCGCCGCGGGTGCGAAGATCCTGGAATCGGCAGACGACATATGGGCCGAAGGCGACATGGTCGTCAAGGTGAAGGAACCCATCGCTCCGGAATATCCTCGGATGCGCGACGGCCAGGTGCTTTTCACATATCTGCATCTAGCTCCCGAGTTTGAGCTGACGAGGCAGATGCTCGAGCGCAAGGTGACCGGCGTCGCCTACGAGACGATCACCGACCGACAGGGAAGGCTTCCGCTTCTGACGCCTATGTCGGAGGTTGCGGGCCGGATGAGCGTCCAGGTGGGCGCGACGTATCTTGAGAAGATGAACGGCGGCCGCGGGATCCTGCTCGGCGGCGTTCCGGGCGTGCCCGCGGCCGATGTCGTGATCATCGGCGGCGGCGTCGTGGGAACCGAGGCGGCAAAAATGGCCGTAGGACTCGGCGCGCACGTCACGATCATCGACAGGGACCTCGACAGGCTTCGCGAGTTGGACGACATTTTCCTTTCAAAGATCCAGACGCTGGCTTCGAGCAGGTATCAGATCCACGAGGCGATCAGACACGCTGACCTCGTGATCGGCGCGGTCCTGATCCCCGGCGCTTCGGCTCCTAAGCTGATCACGCGCGACATGCTGAAGGACATCCCGAACGGATCCGTGCTCGTGGACGTGGCAGTCGACCAGGGCGGATGCTTTGAGACGACCCGCGCGACCACGCATTCGAATCCGACCTACTACGAGGAAGGCGTACTTCACTACTGCGTCGCGAACATGCCCGGCGCGGTTCCCAGAACCTCGACATTCGCGCTGACCAACGCGACTCTCCCGTACGCGCTGGCGCTCGCGAACAAGGGATTCGAGAAGGCGATCGCCGATGATCCGGGGCTCGCGGAAGGCGTGAACACTTACGCCGGGAAGCTCACGTACGAAGCCGTTGCGACCTCGCAGGAACTGGAGTATACGTCGCTTTCATCGCTGATCGGTGATGCCGCGGCGAGCGCGTAAGGACTTGGTTTTTTTAATGGCCTGCCTGCCCGGAACATTCGTAACCGGGTAGGCAGGCGTTGTTTTGTCTGAAGCCTATGCTTGCAACGCCGCTGATCGGCTGAGAGAATCGGGTTTATGTACGAGTTCGCCGTGACGCCGGCGGTAACACAATTGAGGAGGCCCGGAGTGACCATCGATTCGGTGGTCCCGGGCACGATCGCAGACGAAGTGGGCCTGGAATCCGGGGACCGGATCACAAAGGTCAACGGCCGAGCTGTCCGCGATTACCTCGATTTCCGCTTCCAGACCTCAGGCGAGGTGGAGATGATCCTGCTCGTCAAGAAGACCGGCGGCGAGACGTGGGAGGTCGACATCGAGCGCGACGAGGGCGAGGACCTCGGTATCGAGTTCGAACAGATCATCCCGCGGCAGTGCGCCAACGAATGCATCTTCTGTTTCTGCAAGGGTAATCCGGAAGACGCGCGGCCCTCGCTCTTCGTCCGCGACGAGGACATACGGCTTTCCTTTCTCTACGGCAACTACACCACGCTTTCTTCGGTCACCGAGGCCGAGATGCAGCGGATCATCGAACAGAGGCTCTCGCCGCAGTATGTTTCCGTTCACGCGACCGATGTGAAAACAAGGGCATATCTCTTGGGAGTCGGCGAAGAACAGGCCGACATCTCGGACAAGCTCGAAAGGCTCCTCGACAACAACATCGAGATCCACGCTCAGGTCGTGCTTTGCCCGGAGATCAACGACGGAAAGGTGCTTGAAAAGACGTTAAGAGATCTCGCGGCAAGGCATCCGAAGGTCGTTTCGACAGCCGTCGTTCCCGTCGCGCTGACCCGGTACAACAAGGACGAGCGGCTTACGAAGGTTACTCCCGAATTCTGCCGCAGGACGATCGAGGAGGTGGGAAGGCTCCAGGACGAGTTCCGCGAGACGATCGGGACGACCTTCGCTTTCCTCGGCGACGAGATCTATGTAAAGGCCGGGGTTCCGATCCCGGAGCGTGCTCATTACGGCGAGTATCCGCAGATCGAGGACGGCGTGGGAATGATCCGGACCTTCATACGCGAGTTCGACGGATTCCTTGCAGAGATCCGCGAAAGCAAGCCGTCGTCCGCTCGTAACGCGAAAGTGAATCCGAGGCTCAGCGAGCTTGCTCGCGTACCCGAATTGGAAACGGATTTTCCGGTCCTCGGTTCGCTGAACGGCACGGTATTCACGGGCGAGATGTTCGCTCCCTACCTCGCCGAAGGTGTCGAAAAGCTAAACGAACTTGTAGGCTCCGATCTGAATGTCGTCGCGGTTCCCAACACGTATTTCGGTGGCGATGTTTCGGTTGCGGGACTTCTTTCAGGGCAAGACTTTCTTGCCGTCCGCGACAGGGCGATCGGCGACTTCGTCGTGATCCCGCCTGCAGTGATCAAATCAGACGAACCGATCCTCATCGACGGAATGCAGTTCGACGACCTGAAGGCCGGATTCGACGTGCCGGTCTATGCCGCCGATCTGATGGACCTTGTCCGCCGAAACCTCTCGGGCGAACTGCCTCTCGGCGAGTGACTGCATCTGCAGCTGAATTACACAGGAGATTAACGATGCTTGTTCCGGGAGACGAAGGCACGACCCGTCTGGTGAACAGGATCTTGTTGGTGGTAACGCTAGTGGTCGCGGTTCCTTTGCTGCTTTTAGGGATCGGTTTGATCATCGCGGGCTTCGTCGTCGGTGACGCGGCGGCGACGGCGGACGGATTCCCGCTCAGGATAGTCTTCTTCGTGATGGGCGGGGGTTTCGTCGTGGCGGCGGTGGCGACGATCGTCTTCAAAGTCGCGCTGATGTACTTGCTCAATTACCTGACGAAGGGATCGGTGGGCGGTGAGCGGTGAACGGAGAGCGGTGAGCGGGGTTCTGCCTCCGCTCACGACGCTCCTTGGGGTTCGCGCTTCGCGCTCAACGCAGCGCAAACCGCTGCTCTAAACAGGTGCTGCCTGTCAACAGTTCCTTGCTCACTTCGTTCGCTGCCCCCTCGCTGACGCGCGGGGTTCTGCAACGGCTCACTCACTCCCGCCGAACATCGCGGCGATCCTCGCTTTTTCTTCCGGTGACTCATTGGCCTTGCGTTTGACCGAGAGAGTGCCGTCCGTGATCGTCGCGTCGAGGCCCGCGTCGCGGAGGCAGACGTCGATCGGGACGGCGCCCGCGCCATAGACGTGATCGTTAAGAAACCGCTCCGAACCAATCGACAGCTTGTCGATCCTGGAAACCAACTCATTTCTTGAATAGCCTTCCGAGGAACCGCCGAAATCTTTGAACAGCCCTGTGATCACGTCGTCGAGGCTCTTTCCTCCGGCGGTCGCCTTCCGGATCGTGACATCGCGGCAGATCCCCGCGAACATTCCGCCGCCGTAGATCATTCCCCAGTGCCTGTGTTTGTCGTCGCCCGAAGAGACCTCGCTGATCGCCTTTTTGCCGTATGCTTCGTCGTTGCTGTACCGCTGGAAGAACAGGCCGTTCATCACCCCGAACATCGCTTCTTCGGTCAAGACGCCTGCCTTCCGGAGCGCCTTCATCGTGTAGTAGTTAGAGACGCCTTCCTTGAACCACTCCTCATCCGTCGACGCCGGGTAGAATGACTTGCCGTTCCATAGGTGGAAGAACTCGTGGGCGAAGATGAATCTCGAAAACAGCGCGCCCATAGGGTCCCCGGACGTATCGAGGATCATCGAGATGTGATTGCCGATCACTTCTCCGTCAGTGGAAGGCCCCGGATTCACGACGACGAGGATCTTGTCGAGCGAGGCGCCGGGAGGTGCTTTTGGCATTCCGCCGAATAGCCCGGAATAGTAGTTCAGGACGTCGTTGGCGAGCTTCGAGAGCTCTGCTTTTCGCTCCGAAGCTTTCGGCCCGCCGACGGCAAAAAGAAGCTCGAACTCGCCGCGCCGCACTTTGAACTCCTCGTGCCGCCCAGCGAAGAACATCGATTCCGAAAGATCGTCATTTCCCGAGACGGCAAATTCTCCCGCGCCGATGTCGCGCCACGAGCCGGACACTCTCCAACCGTCGGGCACTTCAAACCGCAGCCTGATCCCGGCATCCGATCGGCCGTTCATCACCGCGAACGCCCTGCCTACCGAGAACACGCCCCAGTCGCGGACATACGAGGAGCCGTCGATTCCCGCGGACCATTCGTGATCCTCATGCTTAAGATCGACGACATACGAAAGCTTCACCCGGTCTCCGTTACGTGCCCCGAGCTTCCAGTTCCCTTCGCCGTCCGGTGTCGCGGTGATCTTCGAACCGTCGGTACGGATTACTTGCAGGTCCCTGATGAACTTCGCCTATCGGTTCTCGAACTGGTTTGCGCCGATCGGAGCGACGGAAAGCACTTCGTCTTCAAGCGTCATCTCCGCCCGGACGTTCATCGTCCGCGATCCGGGATCTATCCGGACGGTATAGAGAGTGTCGGGTTGTTTGGCGAAAAATACGGTGGCGGATAGGAGTATGAATAGGGCCGCGGCTTTCTTGGCGGATCTGGGGTTTGCGTTCATAGGTTCAGGCTCCGGAAAGCCCTATGAACGGATTTTTCGGCCCGGATGTTCCCGGTGCAATATGGAGAGGAAGCCGGAATCCATGTTGTTAGATTGGGAATCGTGTCGAAATTCTCTTGGCGGAACTTGGCGCCTTCGCGGCTTTGCGGGAACTCTTCCGTACATACCAAACACTCAAGAACTTGGACGAAAACTTAACCACAGAGATCGCAGAGTTTTACACAGAGTACACAGAGAGAGATCACTCTGTGTCCTTTGTGAAATCCTCTGAGTTCTCTGTGGTTAGATCTCCGTTTCTAAAACGTCCTTGCGTGAACAAAGAAGACTCTCGCAAAGACGCCAAGTCACAAAGTGCTGCAAAGGAAGGCTCAACATTCATCGCCCCCTTGCTGACGCGCTGGTTTCTGCCTCCGTTCACAACGCTCCTTGGGGTTCGCGCTTCGCGCGCTATGCAGCGCAAAGCGCTGCTCTAAACGGGCGCTGTCTACTGCCAACCGCTCACAGCTCACCGTTCTTAATGGTCTCACGCGCAAGTGCATGGGCTAAACGGCTCGCTGTCCCGCGCACAAGTGCATGGGCTAAACGGTTCGCGGTCCCACGCACAAGTGCATGGGCTAAACGGCTCACTGAGTCAGCGTTTTCAGCTTGATCTCAAACAGCTTTTCCCAGTTCTTTCCGGTGATGAAGATCCTGTCGCCTTCCGGGTCGTACGCGATCCCGTTGAGCATGTTCTCGGAATTGCGGGCGATGTCATCCGGGGAAATGCCTCCCAGGTCGATCCATCCCAAAAGCTTGCCGGTCGACGGATCGATCCTCGCGATATGGTTCGGCTTTCCGAGCTTTTCGGAATGCCATATGTTCGCCCAGATCTCTCCCTTCACCCACTCAAGCTCGTTAATGCTCATCAGAGGCCGCCCGTTCTCGTCTTTTACAACGATCGTCTTGACGGTCTTGTAGCCGTCAGGATCGACGACCCGGATCACGTGCGTGCCGTCGCTGTGGTACAGCATCTTGCCGTCGGTCGTGAGACCCCAGCCCTCGCCGCTGTACCGGAACTCCCGAAGTACCGAAAAGGTGTTCAGGTCATATACGAAACCGATCCCGGCTTGCCAGGTAAGCTGGTAGATCTTGCCGTCGAGAAGGACGATCCCCTCCGCGAAGAATTCGCTGGAGACATTCTTCTTCTGGAGCACCTTTCCCGTCTCTATCTCTACCTTCCTGAGCGAGGATGCACCGTACTGCCCGGTGCTTTCATAGAGAAATCCATCGTGAAAGAAAAGGCCCTGGGTGAACGCGTTCTTGTCGTGCTTGTACGACTTGATGACGTCATAGCCGTACGTGGGCACGGCGGAAGAGCCGCTCGGGGAATTGGTCACGACGGCCGGACGATTTGCGTTTGCACCGTTGCAAGAGAACAGGAGCACTGCCGCGGCGAACATAACGAAGATCCTCATAATTAACTCGATCCCTGACGAAACCGCTCGCGGAAGTTCACCGTCCGAGCGCGCGCTTTATTGCCTTCCGGAAGCTCGCAGCCGAGAGCGTTCTGATCTTGTAACCGTTGACGTAAACGCTGGGAGTACCGTCGACGCCGTACCTGACACCGTCAGCGATGTCCCTTCTTACTTCTGCGGCGAGCTCAGGATCGGCCAGGTCTTTTTGGAACCGTCCCAAATTTAGCCCAACCTGATCCGCGTATGCGGCAAGCGACTCACTGTCCAGCGCGTCCTGATTATCGTACAGCAGTTCGATGTACTCAAAGTACTTTCCCTGTTTTCTCGCCGCCTCAGCGGCGACCGCCGCGTTGAACGCGTTATCGTGGATCTGCTCGAGCGGATAATCACGGATCACAAGCCTTACATCCGCGCCGAATTCTCCGATCACTTTCTTCAGAACGGGATGGACCCCCGCGCACGTCGGGCACTCGAAATCGCTGAACATCACTACCGTGACCCTGGCATTCGAACGGCCGATGTACGGATCGTCGTCTGCAGACACGGCCTGAATGAACGGTGTGACCTCCTCTACGAAGATGATCACGCGATTCTTCTTGTAGAGCCGCTCGCGGAGGCTGTTCTCGAGCTGCTCGCGCTCGACATCCGAGAAGTCCTTCATCTTGTCGGTGATCTCGCGCGCGATCAGGTCGCTTGTGGCGATCCCAAGGCTCTCCGCCTCAGAAGTGTAAACGGCTGCGTCGACGACCTGGGTCACGGACCGCAAGACGGCATCAACGGTGTCAGCTTCCAATTCGTAGAGCGCGAGTCCGTTTCGCTGCTGGTACTCGAGGTACAGTATCGCCTTCTCGTCGATCATCGCGATGATGTCGGATACCTTCAGGTCCTTCGAGTTGATGTCCTTTCCGATCGTGATCTTGTGGTTCGCCCGCAGCCCTTTGATGAACTCCTCGTATCTCTTTCGTTCGGCTTCGCGGTTCAGGAACTCGATGATCTGTCCGCGGACCCTCTCGATCGGCACTCCGCCGATCTGACTCTGATTCTCGTCGTAGACGCGCTTGATCGCCTCTTCCGTCGGTGCCGGTAGGTTGGCGGAAACCTCGGAATCGACAAGCTTGTCGATCGTGGTTCCGCGCTTGGCCGCTTCCATTTCGAGGATCTTCCGCTCGATCTGCTGTTCCAGAAGTTCGGTCCTCGCGGCCTTAAGCTTATCCGGCAATTCGAGCCAGGCTTGTGCGACGGCAGGTTCAAGGTCCTGGGCCGTTATGGTCCGTCCTCCGATCGCGGCAAGCGCCTCGGTCGGCGCCTGAGCCAGGACCGGCAAGGCCGAAAGTGTGAAAATGAAAGCTGCGACAAGTGATCTCATACTTCTATTCGAAACTGATCTTTTCCGCTTCCAGCCTGACTGCCTCGCCTTCCGCGGGAACGCCAAACACATCCGGATGAAAGATCTTGGCGATTATCTCCGCTCCGTCCACGACTCTCGGACCCGGTCTTGAAAAGTAGGCGCTGGCATCGAGCGCCCAAACATTGCTGCTCGCGAAGGCGGGCAGGTCTTTCAGCATTGAGGGGAAGGATGTTCTTTCAAGCTGTTCAAGTATCCCCTGCGTATCGTAGCCGCAAGGTATGAGGACCACGATCTCGGCCTTCGATTCGGCGATCTCATCGAAAGTTGTTGTGACGCTCTTTTCGCCCGCGCGTCCCAGCACGCATTCGCCGCCCGCCGCTTCCACCTGCTCCGGCACCCAGTGACCGGGAGCGAAAGGGGGATCGAGCCACTCGAGCATCAACACTTTTGGGCGATCCCGTATCTCCGAGGTCTTTTCCAGGAGCGCGTCGAGTCTCTGACGCAGGCCGGCCACAACCTTTTCGGCCGTTGCTCTCACACCGGCAAGGTCACCGACCTCGACTATGTTCTCGAATATGTCGCTGATCGTGTTCGGTTCGAGCGAGACGACTGTGGCACCTGCGGTGTACCTGCGTGCCGCCTTTCTCACTGTTTCATAGCTGACGGCGCAAACGTCGCAAAGCTCCTGCGTGACGATCAGGTCGGGGTCGAGTTCATGCAGTCTCTCTTCGTCGAGGTCATAGATCGAACCGTGCCCATCCAGACTTTTTCTGACCGCGTGGTCTATTTCGCGGCTGTCCATCGACCCGTGAATGATCTTGCTGGCGGTCAGGTGCGGTTTCAGCTCGACACCGGGAGGGAAGTCGCACTCGTGGGTCACCCCGACAAGCCCGTCTTCCAGGCCCAGCGAGCAAATGATCTCCGTGGCGGATGGAAGCAGCGAGACTATCTTCTGAGGGGACGATGAGTTCATCGGGGGACTCTTGTAACTGCGGAAGGCATTATGATCCCGAACATTCTAACAAATCATCGACACCGTTCCGACCCCGCCGCGTCTCCGGGATATTAGTTCTTGCACTGAGAATCCGCGCTTTGCTATAGTAAACAATGTCAAACAATGTTGGCTATTGTTCGACATCTCTTCAAAATACACTGCAGACCGGTCAGGCAAACGATCTGCAGATCTGTCCAAAACAAGATTCACAAGGCCTTGCTCTCGCTATGCAACCTGCCAGGGTTGAAGCTTGCGCCGGGTCACTTCACATCGAGACCGCCTTTTCTCGCAGGGCAATACAATGACTAAAAACGTGTTTGTGAGCAGCAGGTCAGCTGTAATCGCTTTTCTGATCCTTGGATTGGTCTGGAACTACATCCCCTTCTCAACCCGTGTTCAGGGTCAGAGTTCCAAGTCCGCTGGCCGTTCGGAAGCTGCGGGTCAGCCGACGACGATCCGCATGGAGCGCGTGGTCTTCCGGAACTCGGAAGATGCGATCCTGTACCGCGGAGATACCGGCAAAGACGCAGAGGGATCCGTGGAAGATGATTCTTCGCAGTTGACCGAAAGGCAAGGCCAGTGGCCGGCCTGGTGGAACAACTGGAGGAACAGGCGAAGGAATTTCCCAACGCCTACACCTACGCCTACGCCGACACCCACGCCTACACCGACACCTACGCCGACGCCGACGCCTACGCCGACACCCACGCCTACACCGACACCCACGCCTACGCCGACA
>JAGFIQ010000016.1 GCA_024103495.1 Aridibacter famidurans | reverse complement strand
GGGCTTCGGGTTCGAACTGAAGGGGACTAAACAATAGATTCAACAGGGATGAAGGGGATTAAGGGGATGGATAGCGGAATTGAAAAACAAAATGGAGTATCACGCCCAAGCGAGAGTCAACTATAGGACTTCTCCACAATTTTGCCCCTCAGTCTTTTTAAGAGAGATTCCCTTACGGCAGATAACTCAGTACTCCATATTGAATTCCAGATCCAGCACCCATCTCCTTCATCCCCTTTATCCCTGTTCGTCTATCAATTACAACAGTTTTCCCCGCGCAGTCCCTTGATGCCCTCCCAGACGATCAGGGGCACCATCAGAAGCGCCGCGGCGGGATCCGCCCACCACCAGCCGAAGACTGCATTCAAACCAAGTCCGCCAAGCAGGATCGCCGAGAGGTAGGCGCAAATGTCGGTCTGCCTCGAATCCGCGTGAAGCGCGCCGCTGTTGAGCCTCGAGGCGACCTTGCGTTTCTCCCTCGCGAGGATCGGCATCACGATCAGCGACAGCGCGGCGATAGCGATCCCCAGGTAGCTGCTCGAAGGCGGCTCCTGCAGAATGATCGTCCGGACGGCCTCGAACGAAACGTACGCAGCTAGCACAAGAAAGCTTGCCCCGACAAGCCTGAGCGCGATTTCTTCCCTATGATCTCCCGATGAAAGCCTCCAGAGCAGGATCCCTCCCGAAAGGCTCTCGACGACGGAATCGAATCCAAAACCAACGAGGGCGATGCTACCAGCCACGATCCCCGCTCCGACCGCCGCTATGGCTTCGATCGAGTTCCAACCTATGGTTAGATATTCGAGACGGCGAGCCCTGCCGACATCCACCGGATCGCTTGGACCCCGACTACTCTTACAGGATTCCCGGATGTTTGTCTGTGTAATCTGAATCGTCTCCTGCGGCATACCGATATGATCGACAGATGAGATCGGCGTTCCGATCAATTTGCGTATGATCTGCTGAGCGCTCGATCGAATATTGTCACAAGAAATCTTGTTGAACAGGTCAGAAGCGTTTAGAATCGCTCCATTCGTTCAATCTTACCGCAGAGTTAGTTCAGTCTTAAGGCAGTCACTCAATGAGAAATAATCTCAGTAAAGGAAAGATCCCATTTGCTCTCGTTACTTTCTTTCTGTTTTGCGTTGTAGGGGTGGCTATACGGTTTGATACCGAAAGCGTCTCTGCAAGGGTCGAAGTGCCCGGCGGCGTAACAACGGGGACTGCCTACTCGCGGGTTTTGGCTTCGCCTTTCGGACGCCCCCGGAAAAGTGTTGCGGACAGCTTCGCCGTGTCGCGACCGGTAAAGGAACTTCCGCCGGCTAAAGATTCTCTCCGAAGACGGCTGGAGAGAGAGTCAGCGCCGAACGCCGCAGACCCGACGCTTCGAGGCATTTCAAGGGAGCTTACGGTCGAGGACGTCATCGAACGAAGATCAAGATCACTTCCCGGAAGACCATCGTCCGCACTGAAGAACGGGAACCCAGGGCCTTCCCTCGGTCCGGCCCCGCTCCCCACCCCGTCAGTCAGCTTTGAAGGAATATCGGTGTTCGACACCGTTGAGCTCGGTCAGGGATTCCTGCCGCCAGACACGACGGGAGATATCGGACCGAATCATTTCGTTCAAGCCGTCAACGTGGCATTCAGAGTATTCAGCAGAGATGGAATACCGCTTACTCCACTTGTCGCTCTTGGCGACCTGTTCTCGAACGTCCCTGAAGGATGCTTCAATGACGGATCGCCCCAGGTCATCTACGATCAGCTTGCGGACCGCTGGCTGATCGAGCAGGGCTGCTCGCGCGGAAGGGAGAGGGGCCTCGTCGTCGCCGTTTCGAAAACGCCTGATCCGACAGGCGAGTTTTACCTATACCGATTCAAATCGTTCAACACAAAGATCATAGCCTCAGCAAAACTGGGCGTTTGGCCCGATGCGTACTATTTGGGGGCGCTCCAGATCAAAAAGATAGGTGTCGGATTCAGAGGCTCCGGCTTTTATGCGCTGGACAGGAAGAAGATGCTGTCGGGAAACCCCTCCGCGAGTATGGTATACGTCGACTCGTGCCCGGAAAACGTCAACTGTCTGGTCTTTGGACCCTTGCCGTTCGATGTCGACGGGTTTCTTCCGCCGCCCGAAGGTTCGCCGGGCATGTTTGTCCTCTTCACTGCGAATGACTTCCAGGATCCCGAAGGCGACGGCCTGCGATTCTGGGATTTTCAGGTCGATTTTGACAATCCCGATAACTCGATGCTTGTCGAGAGGGTAGGGAGTCCTATGCAGGTCTCTGAATTTGACCCGGTTACGAGGCGGGTCCCGCAACCCCTCGTTACATCGTCGGCTCATCTGGAATCCCTTACGAGCAGCCTAATGTTCCGCGCTGCATACAGGAACCTCGGCACGGGAACTGAATCACTGATCCTGAATCACACGGTTGATGCGCTTTTCGATGGCCACATAGGCGTCCGGTACTATCAGCTAGACCGTACCGGTCCGGACCAGCCTTTCTTGTTGGTCGAAGAACAGACCTTCTCGCCGGACGAAACCTGGCGATGGGCGGGAAGCGGCGCGATGAACCATATCGGCGACACAGCGATAGGGTTTTCGGTCTCGAGTGCGACGGTCTTTCCTTCAATACGATACGCAGCTAGGTTCGCGAACGATGTACCGGGCACGGGCCTGGCTCAAGGCGAGCAGACGATCATCGAAGGCGGCGGCTCGCAATTCAGTACCACACGCAGGTGGGGCTCGTACAGCCAGATGTCAATCGATCCTCTTGACGACTGCAGTTTTTGGTATACGACGGAATACTACGAGAACTCAAATACGAACGGCTGGCAGACAAGGATCGCGAAATTCCTTCCGCGCGAATGTTCTCCTCCGCCCTCCGCGGCTATCGAAGGCACGGTCTCGGTCTGCGGATCGGGCGAACCGATAGATGATGTCCGGGTCGATGCAACGGGCGGTTTCTCTCGCAATTCAGGTTCGTCAGGTCAGTACTCAATGCGGGTTGTTCCAGGAACGTATGACCTTCAGGCGTCGAAGAACGGTTTTGCCGGTGACGAAGCACAGGCTGTCAGTGTGGCCAACGGACAGACGGCCGTCCGTGATTTCTGCGTCACTCCGATTGCCGAGGTTGCGGTGGACGAGGTGACGGTTACCGTCGGTAACAACGTACTTGAACCGAACGAGTGCAATACGTTAAAGATCGTCCTCAAGAATACGGGCGCATTACCTGCGAACAACGTGACCGCGACCCTTTCGTCTGAGACACCGGGAGTGACGATCGAGGAAGCGGTCTCCGAGTATCCGGATCTTGCGGCAAAAGGGGGCTCGGGGACCAATCTCTCGCTTTACAAGATACGGACTGACGCTTCGCTGGTGTGCTATACACAGATCGACCTTCGGCTCTCGGTCGATTTCGAAGGGGGCAATTCTCCTGTGGATGTTGATTTCACGATGAAAGTAGGGCGGGACAAAGGCCCGAACTATACGTTTTCTTCAAGCTTGAACAACAGCCTGGAACCCGGCGGCGAGATCATTCCCGGAAGCAATGAGGGACCCGGTCTCTTCAATGTACCTTCGCCATTCGATTTTACCTTGTACGGAAGGCAGGTAAGGACCGGTGATATTCTGAAAGTCAATAAATACGGTGTCGTCGAAGTAGCGACAACCGACCCGACCCCGTTCGGCGGCAACAACCGACTTCCGACCACCCAGTTCGAGTCTCCCGTCGCCGTACTCCTCCCGATGTGGGACGATCTCGACATAGGGAGAAGCGGGATCAACGGTGACGGCGTTTTCCTGAGATTATTCGGTGAAGAACCCAACCGAACGTTCCAGATCGAATGGAGAGGCAGGATAAATCCGGACGTTTCATTCGGAGACGTCGATACGATCTTCGGGGTCCAGCTCCACGAGAATTCCGACGATTTCGAGTACATCTACGAACTGACCGGCGCCGGTTCGAGGATCAATGGCGCAAGCGCGACGATCGGCGTTCAAGGGGATTCCTACGGCCAACCATACACTGAATTCTCTTACAACCATCCGATGGTGGTATTCGGCACCAAACTGGAAGCCAGACGCCCGCCGGCCGTATGTTCGCAGGGGACAGGCCAGTGCGGAGGCGTGGACACGACGCACGTACGATTCGATTTCGACGGCGATGCCCGTACCGATGCATCGATCTTCCGACCAAGTCCGGGTTCGATAGCGAATTCCGCATCACCGGAAGGAAGTTCATCGCAGTGGTGGTATTTGAGGTCGGGAGATCTGGGCACAAAGGGATTCGTGTTCGGTCATGCGAACGATATCCCGGCTCCCGCGGACATCACGGGCGACGGCAAAACCGACGTAGCGTTCTTTCGCTCGTTTTCAGGTTTTTGGTATGTACTTCGCAGCGAGGACGACACGTTTTTTTCTTTCCAGTTCGGATCGAACGGCGACATCCCCGTTCCCGGGGATTATGACGGGGACGGGAAAGCAGATCCCGCCGTGTTCAGGCCTTCGACCGCTACCTGGTTCATTTTCAGATCGTCAGACTCTCAAGTGATGACGGTGCCGTTCGGTGTTCCTGAAGACAAGCCGGTCGTTGCAGATTACGACGGAGACGGGAAAGACGACATCGCGGTTTACCGTCCCTCAGTCTCCCAGTGGTGGCAGCTCCGAAGTTCCGAAGGTGTGAAAGCTTATGAATTCGGGTTCCGCAATGACCGGACGGCCGTGGGAGATTGGACCGGTGACGGCAGGGACGATATCGCCCTGTTCAGGCCTTCTACAGGCTTCTGGTTCGTGATCCGTTCGGAAGATGATTCTTTTTATTCCTTCCCTTGGGGCTCAAATGGTGACATTCCCACTCCCGGAGACTACGACGGCGATGGAAGGTATGACCCCGCGATCTGGCGGCCCTCTGAAAGCGTATGGTATATCCTTGGCTCGACCGGCGGCTTCAATGCATTCCAGTTCGGGTCACCGGGGGACGTGCCGCTGCCTTCCACCGTGAGTTACCAATAGACCATTGCAGGCATTGATGTAGTAGACCTTCGAACCTGTTTTCCCGTTGAGAAACGTCATTGAGGGCAAAGCCCGGGAATAATTGACAAGCCCGGAGCATTTGTTGCAGCACAGGGGCTCTGCCCCAGCGCAATTCCTGCGACGGACGGAGGTTTGATGAGGTTCTTTTTGCTTGTTCTTTCCGCTTTGCTCTTATCCTATCCCGCAGTCTCATTCTCACAGTCCGGGATTCCGGATCCGAAACGTTTAACGAACATACGCAATTCCTATCCGCACCCTTCGGCGGACGGCTCCAGAATAGTCTTTCAGTCAAACCGGACAGGACGGAACGAGATCTTCGTGATGAACCCGGACGGGAGCGGCTTAAGGCAGATCACGGACGGACCGGGCGCCAGCCATTCCCCGAAGTTCTCGCCGGACGGATCAAAGATAGCTTTTTCCGGCTATGTTGACGGAAATTCTGACATTTACACGATGAATGCGGACGGAACAGGACGGAAACGGCTGACCCAGCATCCGGGAGACGATTCGCATCCATCGTGGTCTTCGGACGGCAGGCGGATCGTGTTCAATTCGGCGCGTACGACGCCAGATCTTTCGGTCGAATGGCAGTACCAGATCCACGAGATCTTCTCGATCGCCGCGGAAGGAGGCGACCTCCGGCAGCACACAAGGTGCAATAGCGTATGCACCTACGGATCGTTCTCGCCCGACGGGACCAGGATCGCTTACAGGAAGATGGTCGACGCACCCGGTTTTCTCTGGGACTTCGGGCCGACGCAGCGAAATTCGGAAGTTTTCGTGGCGGATGCGGACGGCAGGAATGAAAAGAATCTTTCACGGAACGCCGCTTTCGACGGCTGGCCGGTCTGGATGCCCGACAGCCAACACATCGTTTTCACGTCGAACCGCGCCGGACCGGCATATGTCGGACACCTGTATCTGATCAACATCGACGGGACCGGGATTAGAAAGCTCACTTCGGGAAGCTGGTCATACGTGCAGGCCTCAGTCTGCGCTGATGGCAAGAAGATCTATGCGTTCCAGAACGAAGAGCGCGCCGAGTACGAGTTCGGAGATGTGGTGGAATTCGTACTCGAGGACATCCCTTAGCTTCCCGTCCATTCAGGGGCTCGCAGCCCATCCGGCCTTTGCGGCGTGTTCTGCGTCCTTGGCATTCTTCGGAGTCGATCTCGCCTGAGGGGAAATGGTCATTTTTTCGTAAGAAAAAGAGAACTGCTCGTAATTGGAATAGCCGTCCCCTGTTCTCCCGACGTGAAACGACGAGATGATGGCCGCTTTTAGTTCTACGTGCACGTGTGGAGCATCGTCTCCGGTCACCATAACGATCTCGATGTCCCTCGCTTCACCGGACTCTGCCTCAAGAACAAGCTGCAAGGAAGTCGAATCTGATGTCTTTACAACATAGACGTCAGGTTTGTTGTTGCTTGTTTTCTTAACACCCATACTTACCGATATAAGCTGAATCCAACCCGTCCATCTGCCTTTTGCATTTCCGTTTATCCCTGGGAACTTCATATAATCCGGCATCTGCTTAACCTCACTGATCGGAATGATTTGAACCAGCGGATTATAGGGCCAACCCGTGCGAAAAGAAACGACTTTTTTCTTCTTCCTCAGGATACATTGAAGTTAACCAACGGCCGGGACTTTGGGAGTTTAATCGTGCAGACCGAGCTGCGTCCGGCAAACTCAAGAGTTTGCCGTGCGCAGCGGGACAGTCCTTCGTCGTGATATGCTTCGCTCAGAGAATCCGGGAAGTGTAGCAAAAGAGGGTGAGGCTTGTTTGCCTTCGCTTCTCGTATTGCCTGGTCTGTTTGCCGGCAATCCGTAAGAGTGGGCAGCGATTTCGGGAGCCTGGTCCGGATCCCGGTCGGCTTTGACCGGCAATCCGCACGATCTGCATCTCGATGGCGAAGGCCGGTCTCGCGAGGTACCTGACCTTAGCGGGGTGAAATATGCCGATTTATATGCAATTTGATGGACTTCACGGGGACTTGAAGGGTAGATACAAAGGCTGGATCGAACTCGATTCGGCACAATTGAAAAAGTCGCTTGATTCCTCGGTTACAAGCTCCTCGAGCGGTGGAGGAGCGAGCACAAGCGCTCTTGTCGGCGAGATTCACGTCACGAAAAAGCCGGACAGTGTATCTCCGCACCTGGCCCGCCTGACGATCTTGGGCTCGCACAGAGATGCCGTTATTCACTTTCTCAGTGAGAGGTACCCGGAGGAGGCGCCTTTCCTCGCGATCGAACTTGAAGGCGCTATTCTGTCGAACTATGCGATTCTTCCGGCCAAGAGCGCGGGAGATCCCGAAGTAGAGTCTTTCAGTCTGCTCTACACCAAGATCGTTTTCGACACATCGGCCACATCAACGGCGAAAGACGCGAAAGATCTGGAGGTAAAGATGGGGTTCGATCTCTCTAAATGAGGATCCTGGCGAGAGGATCTCGGGCGGCGTTGGACCGCTGGCGTCCCCGCCCGCTCCTCTTTTGGACCGCGGGCGTCCCCGCCCGCTTCTCTTTTGGACCGCTGGCGTCCCCGCCCGCTTCTCTTTTGGACCGCTGGCGTCCCCTCCCGCTTCTCTTCCGCGCATTCGCGCGGCGCAAACTGAAGTTCACGGTACCTCGCTCGACCGCGGGCGTCCCCGCCCGCTTCTCTTCCGCGCATTCGCGCGGCGCAAAACGAAGTTCACGGTACCTCGCTCGACCGCGGGCGTCCCCTCCCGCTTCTCTTCCGCGCATTCGCGCGGCGCAAACTGAAGTTCACGGTACCTCGCTCGACCGCGGGCGTCCCAGCCCAAATCTCTTCAGGATATCCGCGCAACGCAAACGAGACGATAGTTCCCGTCCAGGCGAAAAACCAGGAACCTGCGAGGAACGCCATGCCAATCTACATGAAATTTGAGGGAATCCAAGGCAATTCGATCGGGAGGTACAAAGGGTGGATAGAGGTCGACTCGGCGCAGTTGGGGTACGCCGGCCCGAGGCCCCCACTTTCAAAAAATAAACCCGGCGGGAACACGGTTTCCGAGATTACGATCACGAAGATCGCTGACTCCACCACTCCCCAGATGCTTCGACACTTGCATAACAATGAGGGAAAAAAGGTCGAAATACATTTCGTCAAATCCGATGGTCCGAAAGAAGCCCCCTACTTATCTATCGAGCTCGAGAATACTCTGATATCTTCGTACTCGATAGTGGATCAGCCGGGCGGGAAGGCTAATTATTACGAGACGATCGCTCTGAATTTCACGAAGATCACCTACAACACTTCGCCCACCTCTACTCCCAGTGATCCTGCAGATGTGGAGGTGAAGACGAACTGGGAACTGAAGAAATGAGGATATTTCAACGCCGCTGACGCGGCTGTGCATTTATCAATGCTCAGTGGCCAATGGTCAATGTCCTAACTTCGTGAAGTGCGGAAAGGTTTGCCTTTCCGGCCGCAGCGCGAGATACGATCAGCGGGGCTTAGCCCCCTCAAATTAAGAAAAATGCCTCGCCAGGTAGGCCACAGGCTTACCGCAAATCACAGGGGCTGTCTCAAAAGGCAGTTTTGTGTCGGTTTACATTCGCGCGGGATGGCCTGACTTCCTGAATACGGAAGATCAGTTGCCCCTCGCGTTAGCGGGAGGTACTGTGTGCACTTTAACCTGACAGGGGCTTCAGCCCCGAAAGCAGCCGGCTAAAGCCGGCGATCTATCTAAGGGAGTCCCTCTTTATCCCCCCGTTGAAACGGGAGGCAACTAATATAGTTTGTCCTCAGATTTACTCTCACCCGTTCCGGGCACGTAGAGGCACTGCTTTTGAGACAGCCGCAAGAGACACCCACTAGCGAGCTTCCGCAATCTCGCCAAACTCAGTCAACTCAGCCAACTCAGTCAACTCAGCCAACTCGCCAAACTCGCTCAACTCTCTTCCTCTTCCCTAAGCTTCTCAAGCACGCTGAAGTCCTCCAGCGTCGTAACGTCGCCCGTCACTTCCCCGTCAGCGGCGAGCTCCCGAAGAAGCCTTCTCATTATCTTCCCGCTTCTTGTCTTCGGAAGTGCGTCAGTGAACCGTATGTCGTCGGGCTTCGCCAAGGAACCTATCTCGTTCGCGACGTGAGCGCGCAGCTCTTCTTTGAGTTCGCTGCTTCCCTCTTCTTTTCCTTCGAGGGAGACGAATGCCGAGATCGCCTGGCCCTTGACTTCGTCCGGGCGCCCGACTACCGCCGCTTCCGCGACCAGCGGATGCGACACGAGCGCCGATTCGATCTCAGCCGTACCGAGCCTGTGTCCGGAGACATTGATCACGTCGTCTACGCGGCCCATTATCCAGTAATAACGGCGGCTGTCGCGCCTCGCGCCGTCTCCGGCGAAATACACGTTAGGGATCTGCGACCAGTACTGCTCCCTGTACCGCTCGTCGTCCCCCCAGATCGTCCTGAGCATCGACGGCCACGGATGCTTGATCACAAGGTAGCCGCCCTCGTCTTTCTCGGCCGATTCGCCGTCGCGGTTCTGTATATCAACAACGATACCGGGGAACGGACGGGTCGCGGTTCCGGGCACTGAAGGCGTCGCGCCCGGAAGCGGCGTGATCATTATCGCGCCTGTCTCGGTTTGCCACCACGTATCGACTACCGGGCACCTGTCGCCGCCTATGTGCTTCCGGTACCACATCCACGCTTCGGGATTGATCGGCTCGCCAACCGTACCCAGCAGCCTCAGGCTCGACAGATCGTGCCTTTCGGGGTATTCGTCTCCCCATTTCATAAAGGCGCGGATCGCGGTCGGAGCCGTGTATAGAATGTTCACCTTGTGGCGCTCGACGATGTCCCAGAATCGGTCGAAATCGGGATAGTTCGGCGCCCCCTCGTACATCATCACGGTGGCGCCGTTCGCCAGAGGCCCGTAAACAATGTACGAATGCCCGGTGACCCAGCCGACATCCGCGGTACACCAGTAAATGTCTTCGTCCTTGAGATCGAACACCCATTTGGTCGTGATGTATGTCCCGGTCAGATATCCGCCAGTGGTGTGAAGGATCCCTTTCGGCTTGCCGGTTGTTCCCGAGGTGTAGAGTATAAAAAGCGGATGTTCGGAATCGAGCGCTTCCGCGGGACATTCGTCATCCTCGGCGTCGGCAAGTTCGTGCCACCAGTGGTCGCGGCCTTCGTGCATCGGGACGCCCTGCCCGATCCGCTCCAGTACGACGACGTTTTCGACAGACGGGCATTTCTCCACTGCCTTGTCCACGGTCTCTTTCAGGTTCAGAACGTTCCCCCTACGAAAGCCGCCATCGGCGGTGATGATCATCTTGCACTTGCAGTCGTTCACGCGGTCGCTGATCGCCTCGGCCGAGAATCCGCCGAAGATAACAGTGTGCGTCGCGCCGATCCTGGCGCAGGCTAGCATCGCCATCGCAGTCTCGGGCACCATCGGCATATAGATCGCGACCCGGTCGCCCTTCTCGATCCCCAGCCGCTTCATCGCGTTCGCGATCCGGCAGACCTCCCGGTGAAGCTGCTGGTAGGTGATCGTACGGACCTCGTCCTCAGGCTCGCCCTCCCATATGATCGCCGCCTTGTTCCGGCGCCACGTCTCCAGGTGCCTGTCGAGGCAATTGACCGAGGCATTGATTAGTCCGCCAACGAACCACTTCGCGTGAGGCTCGTTCCATTCGAGCCCGGTGTGCCAGCGCTTCTCCCAATGAAGGTTCTCCGCGACCATTTCCCAAAATGAGACGGGGTCTTTGACGGAGCCCTCGTAAATGTCCGTGTATTCGGCGAAGCTCTTGATCGCCGCGTTCTGCGCGAAATCCTCGGGCGGATCGAACACCCTGTGCTCGTGAAACAACGACTCGATCTCAGTGATGTGCGGATGATCTGGCATAAGGAAGTGGGTCTCCGGAATCGGTTTTGGGAGATTATAGACGATAGTCCTAGAGATGCGTACTGAGAGCCGAGTACTGAGTGCGTTGTACTCATCTCTCAGTACTCATATCTCAGTACTTCCGTCCCTCGGCGCCGTCCGCTAAAATCCTCTTATGCCAACCACCGAGACCGCCGAGTTCTACTTCATCGCCGGCGCATTTGTTCTGATACTGATTGTCTGCGCGGCCGCGACCTACATCTTTTTCCGCCAGCTCAGGCGCGAGAGGGACCGCCCGGAAGCCAACGGACCGGAAAGCGGTACGGCCGATAACTCCGGGAACGAGGAGGAATGAAATGGCCCATCCATCGATACTTGACGCGAAGACAACGGTCCTTGTCGTTGTGGACTATCAAGAGGCTTTCAGGGGTTTTATCGATGAATTCGAGCGCGTTACGCCGGCGATCGTCAAAGCCGTGCAGGGATTTGGCGTGCTAGGGCTGCCTGTGATCGTGACCGAGCAATACCCGAAAGGCCTCGGACACACGATCTCCGAAATCGACAAGGTACTTCCCGATGCGGCGAAGATCATCGAAAAAACCGCTTTCAGTTCCTGCGGCGCCGCCGGATTCGAGAACGGGCTTCGCGAGAGGAACATCAAGAAGGTGGTCCTCTGCGGTATCGAGACGCACATTTGCGTGAACCAGACTGCCCACGACCTCCTCGACAACGGTTTCCAGGTCCACGTCCTAACGGACGCGGTCGGCTCGCGCTTTCCGGTAAACAAGGAAGCAGGATTGCGGAAGATGTTCGCCTCCGGCGCGATACCATCGTCGGTTGAAATGGCGTTGTTCGAGCTTATGCGGGATTCGAAGCACGCGTGCTTCAAGGACATCCAGGGGATGATTAAATGAAGCAGAACATAACAGAGATGAAGGGGGTGAAGGAGATCGGTTGAGAATTGTGAATTGAGAATTGGAAATTGATCGTTCAGGATCGGGTTCTCCGCAGACCTTTTGTTTGTCAGATCTCGACACGCCGCTTAACCCTGACCTCGATCGGCAATCGAATTTGGGAATTCCCCACGGTGACCCTGCTTCATCAACGAGCAATCGCCAATTCTCTCTTCTCAATTCCCGATTTTCAATCCCCAATCTCCAATTCCCAATTTCCGACTTTCAATTCCCAATTATCAACTCTCCGTCCATCTCCTTCACCCCCTTAATCCCTGTTCCTTTCTCTTTGTCCATCGATAGTTGTAAACTGTCTCCTTCGCATGGAATTCCTCAACGACCTCAACGAACGCCAGCTCGAAGCCGTAAAACACACCGAAGGACCTTTGCTAGTTCTCGCCGGAGCGGGATCCGGCAAGACGCGTGTGATCACCGTCCGGATCGCGTATCTGATTGCAAAAGAGATCGCACAGCCGCACGAGATACTTGCTGTCACCTTCACCAACAAGGCCGCCGGCGAAATGCGCGAGCGCGTCAACGCCATCCTCAAAGGCCGAAAACTGATATCGGCTCCGCTGATCTCCACTTTCCACAGCCTGTGCGTGAGGATCCTCCGGCGCGACATCGAGGCGCTCGAGGAAGGATATACGCGATCATTCACGATCTACGACACGGACGACTCGATGAAGGTCATCAAGGCCTGCATCAAGGACCTGGGCCTCGACCCGAAACAGCTCGCGCCGCGACAAGTGCTATCGGCGATCAGCGCCTCCAAAAACCGGGGCGAGGACCACGAGATGTTCGCATCGCGTTCGGACGGATACAACGAGAAACGAGCATCGATAGCGCGAGTTTTCAAAATGTACGAGGAGAGGCTGGCGCGAGCGAACGCTCTGGACTTCGACGATCTCCTTATCAAGACCGTCAAGCTGCTTCGGAAGGTCAGAGACGTCCGCGACAAATACAACGGGAGGTATCGATACATACTCGTCGACGAGTACCAGGACACGAACCCGCTCCAGTTCGCGCTCGTGAAGTACCTAACAGAAAAGCAGCAGAACATATGTGTCGTGGGCGACGACGCGCAGAGCATATACGGCTTCCGCATGGCAGACATACGGAACATCCTCGATTTCGAACAGCACTTTCCGAATGCAAAGACGGTGCTTCTCGAACAGAACTACCGCTCGACACAGACCATCCTGGACGTTGCCGACGCCGTCATCAAGAACAACCTCGGACGCAAAGAAAAGAAACTCTGGACGGAGAACCGAGGAGGCGACCGGGTCTTTTACTACCAGGCGTTCGACGGCGATTCCGAGGCAAGATTCGTAGCCGAGAAGATCTACGACCAGCGCCGTATGAATCCGAGAGACAAGGTCGCGGTGCTCTACAGGACGAACGCCCAGTCGCGCGTCTTCGAAGAAGCGCTCAGGAAGATGCGTATCGACTACAACATCGTCGGCGGCTTCTCATTTTATGAACGCGCCGAGGTGAAGGACGTCATCGCCTATCTGAAGCTCGCGCTGAACCCGGACGACGATGTTGCGCTCTCAAGGGTGATCAACACTCCTCCGAGGGGGCTCGGGAAGACCTCGCTCGACGAGATCGCCCGGATCACTTCCAAACGTGGAACATCGACCTGGGAGACGATCCTCGCGATTACGGACGACAACTACGAAGGCAAGATCGGTTTGACGCCGAGGGCGCTGAACTCTTTGAAGGGTTTCCGCGAGATCATAGAAACGCTTCGCGGAAAGGTCAAGCGTTACGAGGATTCCGACCGGCCTGTCTCAAACGTCGTCGCGGCGGCGATCGAGAACACAGGCTACGCGGACAGCCTTCGGAGGGAAAACTCGGACGAAGCTGACAACCGCCTGCAGAACCTTGAAGAGCTCGTGAACGCCGCCGTCGATTACGATTCGCAGGACGATAACGGCCTTCGAGATTTCATCGACCACGCGGCTCTCACTTCTGACACGGACAAGTTCGACCGCAGCGCCGATGTGACGCTTATGACGGTCCACGCCGCCAAGGGCCTGGAATTCTCAACCGTTTTCATCGTCGGGCTCGAGGACGGGATATTCCCTCACGCGAGGAGCATCAATGATGCGCAGGAGCTCGAAGAAGAACGGCGTTTGGCGTACGTCGCTATCACGCGAGCCGAGAAGACTCTGTTCGTAACGCATTCCACCCGGCGCCGCGTCTACGGAGAGGAGATGGCCGCCGAACCTTCGCAATTCCTGAACGAGATGCCTCTGGAGATGATCGAGGACCTGACACGCGGCAATTCGTGGCTGTCCTTCGCGAGGAGCGACGCGGTGAAAGAGAACATATACGCGGCTAAGGCCCTACGCGGCGAGACTGAGAAGCCGAAGGCGAGATCGACCTACTCCGGAAAGACATACGACAGCAAAGAAGCCGTGGCGGAGTTCTTCAAGAACCGGGGCTCAGGGAGCGCTGAAACGCCTTCGGAAAAGAAAGGGCCGTCCGGGATCGAAAAGCTGAAGGAATTCGCCTCGAAGGACCGCAAACCTGCTCCCGAGCCGCCGAAAGGCAAGTTCTTACCGGGCGTCCACGTAAAGCATTCCAAATACGGCCGCGGCCTTGTCCTCAGGCGCGAAGGCTCCGGCGACAATGTGAAGCTGACGGTAAGCTTCCCGGGCTACGGACAGAAGAAACTGATCGAGAAGTACGCGAATCTGGAACCGGCTTAGAGTTTGGTGAGTTGACTGAGTTTTCTGAGTTGACTGTGTTTTCTGAGCTAGCCGGGTTTACTGAGTTGACTGAGTCGGTCGGGTCGGTCTTGTCTTCTCTGCAGACAGGAATTTCGATCTTCGATACTAGCCCGCTGATTTAGCTGCGGGTTTTGCAGTGGAGTTATTTTTCTTCGCCCCGAAGGGGCGACGGAAGTTAGCCTGGGGCAAGCCGAAGGCGCAGCCCCGGGGATGGGCGAGCAAGCACACGCACGCCGGAGGCGTGCCGCCCGCAGAATGTTTGAATTCGAAACGATGTCGCGGCGGGATCCTCTGGGGCTAAGCCCCCGAGGATCTCATTCCGGCCGCGCCCGGCAAGCCGGAGGCTTACCGCACATCACGGCGGCAGAGCCGCAAGACTAACTCCCGCCGCGCGCCCTTGCAGCCCGGAGGGCTGCTCTAAACGGAACGGTGTCTTTGTACCTAACTGGGCGGGGACAAGCCCCGCCGTTACAACTCAGCAAACTCAGAAAACTCAGCCAACTCAGAAAACTCGCCAAACCCGCGAAAATACAACCGTTCCAAAATCTCGCCGCATCTTCCTCTGCCGTAAGCAGTTAGAACTTCCGATCCGCCATATTCCATAAAACACCTAAGGATGAAGAACCATGAGAACAACCATTCTGCTTACACTTCTGCTCGCTTTTCAGGCCGTAACATTTGCCCAGACCGCGAATGAACAGTCGCTCCCGATCAAGCGTGTGATCCTCTACTCGAACGGAGTCGCGCATATCGAACGCCGCGGCGTCATCAATGGCAATGCCGAGATCAATCTTTCCTTCAAGCAGTCGCAGGTCGACGATGTGCTGAAATCGATGATCGTCATCGACCTGGGCGAAGGCCGCATCGGCGCGGTTTCGTACAATTCATCCGCGCCTCCTTCCGCCCGTATGGCGGAGATACCATTCTCAGTCGACGCGAGGTCCGAGAACGGAGACGACGAGGGCGGGATCGCAGGTGTTCTGTCCCAGCTCCAGGGCGCGAGAGTGACGGTCACGTCTTCGAAGGGCCCGGTCACCGGATCGGTACTGACCGTTACGCCGCGAGAAATGAAAAGCGAGAAGGGGTCGTATCTGACCCACTTCCTTGTCATAGCCTCCGAAGGCGGCGAGCTCACGAGCGTCGATCTGGACGACGTGCGAAGCGTGAAGCTGCTCGACAAGGACGCCCAGAAGGACATCAACGAGTTCGCAGGCGCGACCGCGCAGTCCAGACGCCGCGACGCAAAGACGATCACCGTCACAAGCCAGGGGTCAGGGAGCCGGGAGCTTATGATCAGCTACACGATCGCCGCCCCGATCTGGAAAACGACTTACCGGGTCGTAATGGACGACGAGGGCAAACCTTTCTTCCAGGGCTGGGCGATCGTCGATAACGTGAGCGAAGAGAACTGGAGCGGCGTCAAACTCTCGCTCGTATCGGGTTCTCCCGTGTCGTTCATACAAACTCTGCAAAAACCTATGTACCGTTACCGCCCTGTGGTCCCCATCCCGGAAGACCTGGAGCTGGATCCGCAGCTTTATGAAGCCGGGGTAGGGTACGGAGACGGCGAAGGAAGCGGATCGGGCAGCGGTGCGGGAAGCGGTACGCCGTCCCCGACGGTGCAAGGCAACAGAACTTCCGGGTCGAACTTCATCCTCGACGGTGTTTCGTCAAACCAGGTGATGTCGCTTCCCAGGACCGTTATCAGCAACGAACTGATGAACCTCAGTTCCGGAGTCGAAACTGCAGCGAAAGGAAACGAGATCGGAGACCTTTTCGAATACGAGGTCGAGCAGCCGGTTACCGTCGAGAGGAACAGGTCCGCGCTCATCCCGATAATCCAGACCAAAATGGAAGGCGCGCGGATCTCGATCTTCAACGAGAGCGCCCGACGCGACAGGCCTATGAACGGGCTCCTGCTCACGAACACGACGCCTTTGACCTTCGAGGGCGGAAGCATGACCGTCATCGACGGCAACGCCTACGCAGGGGAAGCATTGATGGAAAGGCTGAAGTCCAAGGAACGCCGCCTTATCTCTTACGCCCTCGATCTGAGCACATCGGTTTCTGTCGATGAGAAAGAGGACCGAGAACCGGCGAAGCTCATCAAGGCGGTCGACGGTGTGTTCCAGGTCCATTTCTTCAAGAGCGATTCGAAGATCTACAAGTTCACCAACCTCTCCGACCGGAAGAAGGTCGTCTGGGTCGAGCACCCGATCCGCCAGGGATGGTCGCTTTCCGAAAAGACGAAGAAGCCCGACATACTTACGGAGCGCTACTATCGTTTCCGGGTCGAGCTGGGGCCTTTCGAGACGAATTCGCTGGAGGTCGCCGAACAGCAGGGGCTGATGGACGTCTACCGTCTGGACAGTTTCTCGAAAGAGCAGCTGGCGCTGTTTGTCGAACGGCGGTACATCGATTCAGCGACAAGGGCGAAGCTCGAGAAGCTTATCGACCTGCGGACGAGGCTTGCCGAGATCGAGATGCGGCTCGAGAGCCTGGACGACGAGAGGGACGAGATCTCGGAAGACCAGAAGCGATTCCGAGAGAACATCGAGGCGCTTTCAAAGACACCTGAGGCCAAGGCGCTTATCGCGAGGTACATCCAGAAGGCCGGGGATCAGGAAACGAGGATCGAGCAACTCTCGGCCCAGAAAAAATCGCTTGAGGCGGAAAGCGCAGGGCTCGAGGAAGAGATCCGCAGGGAGATCCGCGAGTTCAGATTCGAGCAGACGAATTGAGGCTTTTCAGTCGGTTCAGTCTGTCGGGTTTGTCGGGCCTGTCGGGTCTGCACCTTCGGTTTACCCAGGGATATCCTTCGTCGCCCCTTCAGGGCGGAGCAAAGGGGCTGTCTCACAAGTACTCTAAGGGATTTCTTCGGTCTTATTTAAGTCGTCTATCGTAGGAAAATGACGATCAGTTGCCCCCCGCTTCAGCGGGGGGATTAAAAGACATCTTGGATTCCCGGCCGGCTTTAGCCGGCAGTGGTTGGGGCTAAAGCCCCATATACACCGTTCCGCAGCCATTCCCCCCGCTGAAGCGGGGGGCAACTGATAGCTTCTCAGAACCCGCCTGGTGAATTTCTCGAGCATTAACAGAAGAAGAGACTGCCATTTGAGACAGCCCCAACTCAAGTTCAGGCTCGCGAGGTTTGGCCATCTCGTCGTCAAACTTTGAACCTTGAACCTTGAACTTGGAACCTGAAACTTTGAACCTTGAACGTGGAACCTTGAACCTTGAACTATTCAAGGCGCCGGCGGGCTCTGATATCCCTTCCTGTACGTAAGCTTCAGCCTGCGTCCCTGGATCGGATGGTCGATGTCAACTTTCAGCTTGTGCCACTTTCCGTCGGATTCCTCAGGATAGAACCCGACCGAGTACTGAAAGCGCATCTCCATCGAGATCCGGTTGTATATCCCCACAAGATTCACGAGGTTGCGGTCGACGGTTTCCTGCGCTCGTCCGCCGCTTTCTTTAGACAATTCCTCGAGCGCGGCCCTGTCAAGAGTTAGATCGGTATCCAGAGCTCTCGGGCGCCTCTCAAGCGTGATGTCCGAATACCTGAGCTCATCATCGTCGCTTACGAGGACGGAAAATACCCGGACATTCACGCCCCGGAGCCGCTTGCTTAACTCGGAAAAACTGTGGTGGCTGTCATCGTCCTTGCCGTCCGAGATCACGATCAATGTCTTCTTCGTGTTCCGGCGCTCTTCTGCTTTCTCAGCAGCAAGGAAGATCGCGTCGTACAGGGAGTTCGGCTCGCTCTTCTCGTCAAGGGACAGATGGCGCGAGACCTGCTCGACGGTCGGTACAAAGTCGAGAATAAGACTCCCCCGCTTGTTGAATACGATCGTGAAAAAATCGTCGCCTTCCCGGAGTCGCGCCGTGAACTCGCGTATCGAATCGAGGACCCTCTTTTGCCGGTCGGAGAACTCCGGATGCAGGTCGTAGACGAACCCGTACGAAACCGGCGCCGCCTCATCGGAGAAAAGGACCACCTCCTGCCGTTTGCCGTTGTCGTAGATCTCAAAATTGTCCTTTGTCAGTCCGGTGACGTTGTTGCCGTTGCGGTCCTTGACAGTCACGCCGACATTGACGAGGTTCGTCTCGATCCGGATCGTGTCGGGGTCCTGGGCGAAGCCCGCGGCTGAAAGCGCGAAGAGCGCAAGCAATGTCGATAAAACTTCAATCCTGTATGAATGCATGGTTTATGAGTTTGTTGAGTTTGCTGAGTATGCCGAGTTCTCTGAGTTAGCTGAGTTTGCTGAGTTTGCTGAGTCTGCTGAACCGCGTAGCGGCGGCCTGCCCTGCGGGCGAGGACGCCCGCGGTCCAAAACAGCCGCGCAGCAGAGACCTATCGATTTGAATACACTACTGTGTCACAATACGTGACATGAAGAATGTCGTAACAACCTTCTTCCGGAAGCTTTACGAAAAATCCATAGAAGAGGACATCTTCAGCAGCGCGGCGCAGGTCGCTTTCTACTTCTCTTTTGCAATCTTCCCTCTTTTGCTTTTCCTTGTCACGCTCCTCGGGTTCGTGCTCGGTTCGGCGAACGATTTCAGATCCGATCTCTATTTCTATCTCGCTTCGATAATGCCCATCTCCGCTTTCGAGCTCGTCCGGACAACGATCGAAGAGATCACAAAGAACAGTTCCGGAAGCAGGCTGACCGTCAGCCTTCTTATCGCGCTCTGGTCGGCATCGGCGGGCGTCGACGGCCTGCGCTCGGCATTGAACGGCGTGTACGGATACAAAGAGAGGCGGTCCTGGTTTGTTACGAAGGCCATTTCGATCACGTTTACGTTCGTACTCACATTTCTCATTACCATCGCGCTTGGTGGAGTGTTCTACGGATGGCAAGGCATCTCGCGTCTGTTCGGCCTTGTCGGCCTCGAAGTCACATCGCCTTATTTGCTTGTGGCGCTGCAGTGGCTGATCACCTTTCTCCTGCTTCTGGTAGTTTTCGAGATCCTCTACAACATTCTTCCCAGCCGCAAGCCGTTCCGGTGGTACTGGATCACGCCGGGCGCGTTCGTGGGAATCATCCTCTGGCTTCTTCTTTCAAGCGGCCTGCGCACATACCTCTACTACTGGAACACATACGACCGTTTCTACGGTTCTTTGGGAGCAGTGATCATACTTATGCTTTGGCTGTACCTTACGTCGCTGGTGATCCTGATAGGCGGCGCGATCAACTCGATAATCGACGAAATAAGAAAGAGCTCGGCTGCAACAAGAGAGGCGCCCGCTTCCGGATAGGAGAACTATGAGCACGATGCTGCGCGAGATCCGGCAGCAGCCGGAGATGATCGAGAAGACGATCCGCGGTGAATCAGCAAAACTGAAGAAGCTCGGGTCGTTCCTCAGGGACCGGGACGTGGACCTGATCGTGCTGGTCGCACGCGGAAGTTCGGACAATGCCGCGATCTTCGGTCGTTACCTGCTTGAGATAGCCTGCGGAATACCCGTATCCCTGTGCGCCCCTTCGGTCTACACGCTCTACAAAGCGAAGCTCGATCTCAAGAGGGCCCTCGTCGTCGGAATCTCGCAATCGGGCGAAGGGACAGATGTGAACAAGGTCCTCGAACAGGCCCGAAAGTTCGGGGCCTTCACACTGGGGATCACGAACTCTTCCGGCTCGCCGATCACGAAGGTGTGCGACGAGACGCTCCTGATCCATGCCGGAAAAGAGCGCTCGGTAGCCGCCACGAAGACCTACACCGGCCAGCTCCTGCATTTCTATCTGCTTGCGAATGCATTGAATCCCGACGTCTCGATCAGCCTTGAAAAGCTGCCCGAATACGCCTCGAACGCCCTTGAGCTCGAGCCTTCCGTTGCGGAACTTGCGGGCCGTTACGCGTTTATGGAGAACTGTGTGGTAGTCGGACGCGGATACAACTACGGCAACGCGTTTGAGCTCGCCCTGAAGCTTATGGAGACCTGCTACGTGGTTGCGGAAAGGTTCTCCACTGCGGATTTCCAGCACGGCCCTCTGGCGGTCGTCGAGCGCCGGTTCCCGGTCATACTCTTTGGCGCAAAAGGAGCGACCCGAAAGACGGATCTCGAAATGCTGGGACGGCTCAAAGAACTGAACGCCGACAGCCTCGCGATCACCAATGACCGCAACGTTGCCAGGGCGAGTTCGAGATCCCTGGTCCTGGGACCGGAGATCGAAGAGATGCTTACGCCGATCCCATTTATGATCCCCGCCCAGTTGCTTGCAGCTTACGTTTCTCGCGAGAAAGGGCTGGATCCTGATTCACCCAGATCTTTGTCGAAGATCACCCGCACGATCTGACCTGGAACGTCTTGTAAAATCAACCGGATTCGAATAGGCTGATAGTTTGTTCGGTCACCGCCAGTCTGAAAGAGACTAAAGAAGCTACAAAATGAAGATCCGAGACTTTGCTTTGGCCTTCGCGGCCGCCTTTTCCGTAATCTTCCTGTCACTGTTCGCCGCAGGCGACCGGACCCGGGTCGCAGCGTTGAATAACGACGCATTTGTCACCATCGACGCCGGGGAACTCCGGGAACTGGGCGAAACCGAGGGGCTCGGGACGCTTTCAAAGCGTCTTGAGGTCTTGAGCGAGACCAACGGGATCGCCGTCGTGCGTATCGGCGAATCGGACATCGAGGCGCTTTCCGGAGCGATGCACAAATACCATAACAAATGCGCCGGTTTCGTATGGCACCCGACCGAGGAAGACGCCGTTCGATCTGCGTTGCGGGCCGACCCGTTCGGATCGCCTTCGAGACTGGTCGAGTACACGATCGACAACCAGGCGAATGTTGCGCCGCTGATCCCAATGGTCCAGGAACTGCCGGTAAGGCAGATGATCCTTGATCTCTCTTCTTACGAGAACCGCCGTTACAACACCGAAACCGGCCAGTTGTCGGCAAACTATATTAATTTTAGGTGGGGCACCCTTGCGGCGGGCCGCGAAGATATATCGGTAGCGTTCTACAACCACCCTGAAAGTGTCTCCCCCCAGCCCTCGGTCGTGCTAACGATCGAAGGAACCGAGTCTCCCGACGAGTACGTGATACTTGGAGGCCATCAGGATTCCATAAACCGTAACGGATCAACTCTACTTGCCCCGGGTGCCGACGATAACGCGTCCGGCATCGCGAGCCTTACTGAGACGATCAGGGTGATAGCTGAAAGCGGATTCAGACCGAAGAAGACCCTCCAATTCATGGCATACGCAGCCGAAGAGGTAGGGCTTCGCGGGTCGAGGAACATCGCCCAGGCTTATCTGGACAGCAACACGAACGTGGTCGGAGTTCTTCAGCTCGATATGACGAACTACACAGAGGACCCGAATACCGATTTCGCGCTGATCAGCGACTGGACAAACGCCGACCAAAACCAGTTCTTGCGCGACCTTGTCGCTGCATATCTTCCGGATCACACGGTCGTGAACGCGCAGTGCGGATATGCGTGCTCAGACCACGCCTCGTGGCACGAGAGGAACTTCATCGCCTCGTTTCCGCACGAAGCAACGTTCGCGGCCAACAACGACAGCATTCACACGGTCAACGACACCATAGCGCTAAGCAACAACAACGCGAACCACGCGATGAAGTACTCAAGACTGGCGCTTGCCTATATCGGCGAACTCGCGAAGGGGTCGGCCGACGCGGCGCCTTCCGGCAAGGCCGTCTTCGATTTCGACGGCGACGCGAAGACCGACGTATCTGTCTTCCGTGCCAACGCTTCCGGGATCGCAGGTCCGGAGGGTAGCGGCTCGCAATGGTGGCTTATGCGCTCGAGCGACCAGGGAACGCGCGGACTCGCGTTCGGCTCGCCCGACGACATTCCTGCCTCTGCCGACTTCACGGGCGACGGCAAAGCCGATGTAGCGTTCTTCAGGCCATCGACCGGCGAATGGTACGTGCTTCGAAGCGAAGACGATTCGTTCTTCGCTTTCCCGTTCGGCGCGACGGGCGACATTCCGGCCCCGGGCGACTTTGACGGAGACGGAAAAGCCGATCCGGCCGTTTTCAGGCCTTCGTCTGCCACCTGGTTCATCCTCAGATCGTCGGATTCAGGCTTGACCGTCGTACCGTTCGGAGTAAACGGAGACAAACCCACGGTAGCGGATTTCGACGGTGACGGCTCGGACGATGTCGCTATCTACAGGCCTTCGGTCAATCAGTTCTGGCAGCTCCGGTCCACGGCCGGTGCGATCGGATACCAATTCGGTTCCGCGGGAGACCGTACGGCTGTCGGCGACTGGACAGGCGACGGCAAAGCCGACGTGGCGTTCTACAGGCCTTCGACTTCAGAGTGGTTTGTGATCAGGAGCGAAGATTCGTCGTTCTACGCATTCCCCTGGGGAGCTTCAGGAGACATCCCCTCGCCCGGAGACTACGATGGTGACGGATTGACCGATCCCGCCGTATGGCGGCCTTCGGACAAGACCTGGTACATCTTCGGCTCTACGTCGGGCTTCTCGGCGGTGCTCTTCGGAGCGGATGGCGACCTTCCGCTCCCATCGAGCGCAAGCGTAGAATAAGAAAAAACAGGATAGACAGGATAGATAAGATCGCTTGGCAATCTTCTGCTTCGATCAGTACCAGTCAATGTTCTAAGTGCGATCGAGCGATCCTTTCTATCCTGTCTATCCTGTTTCTGTTCTCTATCTCCCGGCGGCGTTCAAAAGCGCTTCGCGCATGGCCCCTGCGGAAGCCCATCGGTCCTCCGGTTTCTTTGCAAGAGCTCGTTCGATCACCTGCGCGATCGGCGTGGGCACCTCCGGCGCCCTTTGCCCGATCGGGATAAGCGGCTTTTCGAATATCGCTTTCACAGTCTCCGAGATCCCCGCCTTTGCCTTGATATCCAGCGCGTGAGCACCCGTTAAAAGCGAGTAGGCCGTCATTCCGGTAGCATAGATATCGGACGGCGGACGGACCTCTTTAAAATCCCTTACCTGTTCCGGAGGCATATACGCTATCGTCCCGGCGACGTCCCCGACCATCGTGACCCCGCTCATCCCGCTCTGTTTGTAGCTCTTCGCAAGTCCGAAGTCGGTCAGTTTTGCGTCGTACTCCGGGGATTCCCCGGCGACAAGGATGTTCTGCTCCTTGATGTCACGGTGAACGAAGCCGAGGTTGTGAGCGAAGTCCAGCGCGTCAAGGGTCTGAGTCACGATCTGAATGACCTCGGGATGCGGAAGCCGCCCGCCACGGTCCTTCGCGAGCCGCGCGGCGTCTCGTCCGTTGATGAACTCCGTGACGAGATAAACGATGCCGTTATGGGTTCCGTGCTCGATATATCCGACAATGTGAGGATGCTGAAGGCTTGCCGCGACCTCGATCTCGCGGGTGAACCTTTTCAGCGACTGCTCGCTGACAGCTACCTCAGGGAGCAAGGTCTTTATCGCCACGACACGGCCGTCCGACACCGAACGGGCGAGCATCACGCTTCCCATTCCGCCCTGACCCAATACGCGGATCATCTGGTAATTCGGGATCGGCTGGGGGTTCTTCCGGAGTTTCTCGCGGCACTCTTCGCAAAGGAAAGAGAGCTTTGAATCCGGCCTGGATGCCGAGGCCTCGGCGCGGATCCCGCAATTCAGGCACTCTACCGTGATGACCGACGGCAGTGTCGAGGTCATCGCGTCTTCTGAGTACTGCTCGGTCGGCGGAGCTTCAGCGCTCACCTCCACTTCGAGGATCGTCTCGCCTCCCTGGATCCGGTCGCCCGATTTCAGGTGAACCGCGTCGATCCTCTGGCCGTTGACATAGGTCCCGTTGGTCGATCCGAGGTCGCGAATGAAGATCTGGGGGGGAGCTATCTCGAGAAGGCAATGGTGCCTTGAGAAGAAACGGTCTTCCGGCAGGCAGAAATGCGCCGCATCACTTCGTCCGATCAGGAACGTCTCGTGCTCGCTGAACGAGAACACTCGTCCGGTATGTGGTCCCGCGATGACGCGGAGGGTGACATTCATCCGTACCTTCTTCTAATCTTACCCGCCGATTATTCCGCCGATAAACCCGAACACGAACATCAGTATCGTCAGGAAGAAGCTGATCGCGCCGAGAACTATTCCGATGACCGCCATCGAGCCTCCTCCGTATCGAGAGGGATCCTGGTTCGATCTTGTGTAACCGATATAACCCGTGATCGCCGCAGCCGCGCCAAGCGGGATCCCCAGATAGCAGCACATCAGCACCCAGGCGCTTATGCCGAGGATCAGCGAGATCGTCGGCAGAGAGTTGTCGGTCCCGAATGATGTCTGCGCCATAGGATTCCCCGGCGGCTGATACATCTGCTGTTGCTGGTACCCGTAGATCTGCTGATTCTGGCCCGCCTGCTGGGTGTTGATGTCCGGCCAATTCTCCGCGGTCTTTCGCGGAGAGTCCATGTAAAGAGTAGGCGGCGCATCGGAGGTATCGAACTCGACAAGCAGTTCTCCGTCGTTCAGGCAGAAGTTCAGGTCCTTGTCTTCATATCGCTGATTACAGCGCGGGCAATGTTTCATCTGTAGCTGCGGCTCGCTACCGCTTAAGTTCTAGGTCGGAGAAGGCGATGGGAACGTCGTCGCTGGTGTAAATTCCCGCGACGCCGTTTTCGAAATCCGAGTAGTCCGTCACGGTGCGAATGAATTCGCCGTTTATGTAGAAGTGCATCTTGTCGCCTTCGGAACGGACCTCGAGATGATTCTCCCTCGTACCCTTCTTTATCTTGTCGGACGATTTCCAGTCCACGATGTTCGTCTCTTGCTGGTTTACGTGCTCCACTATGCGGTAGGTTCCATTGTCCGCCTTTATCACGAACGCGTAATCGCGTTTCAATACCTGCTCGGGATCGCTGTGGACCACGATTCCGTAACCGTAATTCGTTGACCGCCCCGAAGGATTTCTCACCTTCACGGAAACGGTGCTGTCGGCCGTCTTGAACTTGTCGCCGGTGGAGATAACGTAGTAGAAGCCCTTCTTCGTATTGATCAGCAGCTCGCCGCCTTTGTAATCCACCTCGAGTCCGTCGAACTTGCTGAGCGATACGGGCCACGACGACATGCTCTCGCGGCTCACGACCTTTCGGTCGGCCGCCTTGTCGGGCGGCGACTCGGAGGTCATCGCGTCCTCCATCGTCGGGGGCTCGTCCCCGCCGTCATCGATCGATCCGATCGCGACCAGTCCGACAAGTCCGCCTCCGCAAAGCACGACCACCCCGAAAAGCGCGACAAGTACCCAGATCCAGGTCCTGGATTTCCGAGGCTGCATCGAGTACTCCGATGCTGAAGACTGCTGGATCTGCGGCGCAGTCGGCTGTGCGGTAGGCTGAACTGATGTTTGCCCTGCACCGGGCATCATCACCGTCGGAGGAGGTTCCGATCCGGAGGCACTCTCTGCACGATTAAGCACGGAGCCATCGTCGAGGCAGAAGTTCAGCGTCTCGTCGTCGTAGGTCTTTCCGCATTTTGGACAGATCTTCATACAGGGGCGATTGAAATATGGGTCGAGGCAGAAGCGGCCATACAGACACAATTGAACCGGCGCGGAACGGACCCCGCTGTTGGCACCTTGATTCTAGTTGAAATGACTGAGGAATCAAAACAGGGAGGCGTTCCGGTCAGCCGAGCGACGTACCGCATCTGCCGCAGAATTTAACGTGCGGTGCGAATCTGGAACCGCATCTTCCGCAAACGTTTTGGACAGAACCTCCCGAGGAAGAACTCCCCGGCCCGCCCGTCACCGAAACCCTCGCATCCTGGAAGTTGAGCCCGCAACGGCCGCAGAATTTCGCGTTAGCCGACAAAGGAGAGCCACACCTGGGACACGCCGAACTCGAATCTCCCGGGCTTACAAGTTCAAACTCCCTGTTTCCGCAACGCCCGCAGAACTGGACGCCCTGTGCAAACCTCGACCCGCATTTAAGGCAAGCGACGATTCCCGGCATGAGGGACCCGGCGGCGCCGCTGCTGCTTGCGCCCTGTGAAGGCGAAGGCCGGCTGGAAGAAGTGCCTCGTTCCGCTCTGAGCTCGGCCTGGATCACTTGCTCCTCGCCTTCTTCACGGATCTCGATCACTCGCTCGTCGTCCCGAAGCCCCTGTTTTGAAACCCTAAGGATGTGCTGGCCGGCGGGAACGGTGGAGAGGATCAGACGCCCGGAGCTGCCAATGCTTCCCTTCCTCTCGTCATCGACGTAGACTTCGGCGCCGACGGGCGCAAGGATCGTCAACTTGAATGTGCCCGGCCTTTGCCGGCCGCCTGCGGCCTGCGCCGCCGACTCCAGCGCTTCCATCCACTCTTCGATCGAAGCCGGCCTCTTTTCGGGATCCTTCGCCAGCGCGCTCATGATCGCGGCCTCGACTTCGGTCGAGAGATCGGACCTTAGCTCGGAAAGAGGAGGAGGCTCGTGGATGACCTTCTGCATAACGAGTTCCATCATGTCGCCGGTGAACGGTGTCCGGCCCCCGAGCATGAGGTAGGCGATCGTTGCGAGCGCGTAAACATCGGTCCTTGCATCGACGCCGAGCTCCGGCTGCATCTGCTCGGGCGACATAAACTCGGGTGTCCCGATGATCCCTCGCGAGGCGGGAGCGTTTCTGGCGCTGATATCGGTAGCGGTCTGATTGACGATCTTCGCAAGACCGAAATCGCCCACCTTGACGAAACCGTCCTTGTTGCGGCCGCTGTTCATTATGAATATGTTGGCGGGCTTCAGATCCCTGTGAAGGATACCGCGTTCGTGGGCGGCGCCGACCCCGTCGGCGATCTGGCGAAGGATCCTGACCGCGCGCTTGATCGAAAGGGTTCCCTCGCGGCGAAGGAGTCGGTGGAGCGTCTCGCCCTCGACGTACTCCATCACCAGGAAGAACACGCCGTCCTCGGTCTCGCCGAAGTCCGTCACATCCACTACGTTCGGGTGCCGTACGGACGCAGCGGACATTGCCTCACGTTCAAACCTAGCGATAGCCTCGCCTTCCTGGAGATCCTCGCTGCTCAAAATGTCCTGCCGGACCGTTTTTACGGCGACCTCGCGGGTTCCAAGGTTCTTGTCCCTCGCCAGGTAGACCTGTCCCATCGCGCCCTTGCCTATGCGCCGGGTAAGGTGATAACGCCCTGAGAGGATCTGGGTGCCCGGAAGGCTAAGCCGGACCTTTGACTGGTCTTCCGGGCAGAGTTCCGTGTCATCCTCGAAGCAGAGGCCGCATTTTACGCATTCTTTCATACGGGATCTGGGGCGCAGAAAAGGCGCCGAACGCTACGAGTTTAACATTTTTCCGGGTCTTGAAAAGGGCGGTGCCCTGGTGGCCCGCGTATTTGGACAATCCCCCGGGCGGTTGGTATAATCCGTTGTGTTTGAAATGGTTGTGGGTCGTTAGCTCAGTTGGTAGAGCAGCGGACTCTTAATCCGCGGGTCGCAGGTTCGATCCCTGCACGGCCTACCATTTTCCTCCTTCCTCACAGATCCCATTCACATCTTGTTCGGCGAATCAAACGCATCCGGAACAGACGGCGAAAGAACCGTGGTATGCTCACTTCGCACTTGCTGTCGGGCCCGGCAGGATCTTGCCTGCCGGAAACCGTAGGGAGGATTTGGATGGCCAAAGAAAAGCGGATCGTAGATCATTACAACGCCCAGTACTCGGGCTTTTCAACCGAGCTTTACGAAAGCATACGCCGCGACGTGTTCGGAACGGATTACGGCCAGAACGGTTGGCAGACAGCGAACGAGCAGGACATCGTGATCGAATGGCTTAGGGTTGGCGGCACGAAA
>JAGFIQ010000004.1 GCA_024103495.1 Aridibacter famidurans | reverse complement strand
TCAAGGAGATTGCGATCCAGTTCGCGAGGGTCGGGAAGTTCGAGCGGGCGATGGAGATCGCGCAGCAAAGCCCCGATCCCGCGCTCGTAAAGAACGCGCTGGTCAACATCGCACAGGTGATGATCCTTCACGGAGAGGACGAGCTCGCACGCCAGGCGATTAACGCACTCCCGGGCGAAGCCGATCGGGTCGCTGCGCTGCTGACGTCGAGCGACGCCAAGAACTCGCTCGGATTGAAAGAAGAGGCGGTCAAATACGTTGACGAAGCTGAACAGCTTGTTTACACCGTTCCGCAGCAGATAATGCGGGCCGAGATCCTTACAGAGATCGCCAAGCGATACGAATTCTACGGCGAATCCGAAAAGGCGAGGTCCGCGGCCTCGCACTGCCTTGCGTCGGTCCCGGACATTCTCGGCGGCGGAAACCGCGCGGCGGCGCTGTGCGACATCTCGGAGGTGTACGACAAGAACGGCTACGAGGTCTCGGACGAGGACAAGGAAGTTCTCGAGAACGTGATCAAACTTACACTTGCTTGATACGGCAATCGGAACCCGGAGCGCAAGCGACGGGCATAATCGGAACGCCCGCGTCCTGCGGGCATTGAGCGCATCGCGCGAACCGTGTGAAAACTGAACCAAAGAGCACACAGAGAGCGCCGAGATTGACTTAGCGGCGAGCTAACGCGTCAGAGTTCAAGCTTTAGCTTGCTCCTGTCCGACGAGCTTCAGCTTGTCGGCTATTAGCCGCAGAGCACGCAGAGAGCGCGGAGAAGAACCATGCGCGCTTCTTCTTATTGATCATTGCCCAATGACCATTGACAAATGAAGAGCGCAGTAGGCGCCGCAGGTCTGTAGCATCACGGCACACCCCCAGGCCCCCGGCTCCGTAGGAGCCAAATGTCTTAAGAAAAGAGGATTCAACCGCAGAGCGCGCAGTGAGCGCAGAGAAGAACCAATCGACGATCGCCTCATTGATCAATGAGCACTGACCACTGGCCAGTGAAGAGCCCTCTCCGTCGCCTTCAGCGCCGGCCGATCCTCCCGTCGACCTCCCCCGGGGTTGCACTCGGGGCTATGATGCAGGTCACTTTCGGCGTCGCTCCTTAGGCAGAACTGGCCGATGGTAGGGTATACGAAACGAATGGGGTCAGAGGCGCGACCTGTTCGACTACCTCGAGGTGTTCTACAATCGTGAACGCCTACACTCGACGCTCGGATATCTCAGCCCGGCAGACTATGAATCAAGGATGTTTGTAAGGTAACTGGGTGTCCGGTCTGGCGTGCCATTACAAAGCGTTGATTTCCCCCTGAAGAGAGTACCGATCTAGGCTAGAGACAATAGGACGTATTCGAAGTCAGGGTCGACGGAGTGATCAAATTGTGAGGATGGAAAAAGCGGCGCTGAGACAGAATATTTTTAAAATTTTCACCAAGCAAGGGGATTGATTGCCCACTACTCCTCTTAAACCACAGCACGTACAGTTCGATATAATGCGGTCCCGGTGTCAATCAATGGATGGCACTTCTTGCGCTCGATATGAATTGCCACGAGCGGAATTGACCTTCCCCCAAAAAACCGTACAGATCTAAACTAGAGAAAATTCGGGCAATTTCCAATGCATGATAGCAAGGAGTTGCCATGAAGAAGACGAAGTTCACGGATTCGCAGATCGTCTTTGCCCTGAGGCAGGCGGAGACTGGAGTGAAGGGTCTCGGAGGTGTGCCGGAAGATGGGCATCAGCGAGTGTAACCATCTCCGTTCTAGTACCGCTGTAAATTCCAGTTTTCAGGCCGGTTCTTCTCCAGATACTCCACAGGCGTCAGATCGCCAAGGGAGTCGTGCGGTCTCTCCTCGTTGTAAACTCTCAGCCATTCTTCCGTCTTGGATCTCACTTCGTCAAGAGTGTCGAAGATGTACATGTCCAGCACTCCTTGTCGGTAGCTCCGGTTGAATCTCTCGATGTAGCCGTTCTGCATGGGCTTGCCCGGCTCAATGAAGTCGAGCTCGACTTCATTGAGCGCCGCCCATTCCTCGAGGGCCGTCGAGGTCAGCTCCGGCCCGTTGTCCATTCTGATCCTCAGGGGAAGCCCCTTCACAAGAGCTATCCTGTCCAGCACTCTCACAACTCTTTCGGCCGTAAGGCTCAGGTCCACCTCTATCGCCAGTCCCTCGCGGTTGAAGTCCTCCAGAACGTTGAAGGTCCGGAAACGCCTGCCGCCTGAAAGTACGTCGGTCATAAAATCGCAGCTCCAGGAGACGTTCGGGCCTTCCGGAACAGCCAGAGGCTGCGGGTCTCTCGTCGGAAGCCGCCTCTTGTGCTTTCTCCGCTTGTTGAGCCCCATCGCCCGGTAAACCCGGCGCACTCGCTTCTTGTTCCATCGCCTGCCCGCCTTCCTCAGCATCGGAAAGTACTTGTCGAGCCCAAGGTCGGGATGCTTCGTCGCAAGTTCCGAGAGAGCCTCCTGGACCTCCCGGTCATCCCTCGGCTTCCTAACGTACCTGAACACCGTTCTCGAGATGTTCGCCGCGCGGCACGAGCGCCTCTCGCTCATTCCGTGGTCCCCGATCAGCGCCCCGGCCACTTTCCGCCTCGAGGCAGGCGTCACAGCTTTTTTTCGATCACGTCCTTCAGGGCCTCGTTCTCGAGCGACAGGTCCGCGTACATCCTCTTCAAACGACTGTTCTCCGCCTCCAGCTCCTTTAGCCGCCTGATGTCCGACGCCTCCATCCCTCCGAACTTCGACTTCCACTTGAAATAGGTCGATGTCGAGATGTTGTTCTCGCGGCACACTTCGGCCACCTTTCTCCCGTTCTCCACTTCCTTCAGGATCTTCAGGATCTGGTTCTCACTGAATCTGCTTTTCCTCATTCTCGGTCTCCTTGGTTGTTCTCCTTTGTGACCGAAAACTGTATTTATGTCTGGTACTGTTTTAGGGGAGGCTTACACTTAAGGCAGCAGATAAGATCATTCGTCAAGCTGCCAGAAGAGGATGGACAAAGAAAATGGTGCAGGAGGCGGTTGAGTTTGGGCAACAGTTCCCCGCTCGTAATAAGATTCGGCCTGGAAATGGAGCTACTCGCTATGTTCATCCTAAAACCGGCCAATCCGTTGTGATTGATGATGTTACCAACGAGATAATGCATGTCGGCGGCCCAGGTTTCTTATATTGAGTTAAGAAATATGAACTTCTCGGAACTTCCGCAGAATATCCGTAGTAAGGCAACCATTTTGTCAAACGAACCAGCTTGGTCAAAAGCAACGGCGATTGATGTCATCTCATATTTGGAATCACACGGACTTGCAGTTATTGCGGTAGAGATCTGGCATCAAGAAAATGACGTACCAAGAGTCGTGGGCTGGAGCGAGTATGAAATTGTCGAATATGAAGGTTGGAAGGAGTACGTGGAGAAAAACGCTCTGAATGCCCTCGATATAGTAGAAAAGGGAGCAGACGATCGGGAGTTATATAATTTGACGTGGATCAGTGAGACGGAATTCCGTGAACTGAACAAATCGAGACGATAAGGTGATTGACCTCCCCCCTGAAAACAGTACCAATCTAAACTAGAGAAAATTCGGGCAATTTTCGAGATATGATAACGAGGTGTCAAACGGCAGATAGTTTTGACCCACTAGCGTGCAGATATTTTTGACCCACCCTGCCCATGGTTTGCCTGAAGGGCCTGATCCCTTGTTTCAAAAGACCCGTCCTTTCATCGGACGGGCTCTTTCAAGAGATCATCCCTCCGGCGCTTTCTTCGTTTCTTCTTCGGCCGGTTTCATTCCGGCGTTTTTCTTCTCCATCATCCGGTAGCTGTCGCCGCTGATCTTTATCACCGTCGAGCGGTGGAGGAGGCGGATCATTGATCATTGGCCACTAGTGTCCGGTTAAAAATGTTTCTACAGCTGTAAGTCGTTATGGTTTGGTGACTTACGGCCACAAACTGATTTTTCGATTTCAATTGGCTCTTTTGGGCGGTAATCTCGGCCGAATGAACCAGGGAACATACGCCTTTGCACAGCTGTTTGAATTTCTCTCCAGGTATCAGTTCAACAAATGCGTGAGCCGGTACAACGGAGACTACCGGGTCAAGAGCTTCACCTGCTGGAACCAGTTCATGGCAATGGCGTTCGGTCAGCTGACCGGGCGCGACAGCCTGCGCGACACGGTCATGTGTCTGACGGCTCATCAGGAGAAACTCTACCACCTGGGCATCCGGGGCCCGGTGCCGCGATCGACACTCGCCGAGGCGAACGAGAGCCGCGACTGGAGGATCTATGCCGACTTCGCCCAGGTCC
>JAGFIQ010000169.1 GCA_024103495.1 Aridibacter famidurans | reverse complement strand
AACCCGAAGCCCTTCCATACGATAGTGTTCACCATTCCGGCATCGTTCCTTCCGAAGCAGACTTCCGCGAAAAACGAGTATTCGAAGAAGCAGTCGGGTTTCGTCGGTAGAAGCTGGATGTTCGCCGAATAAAGGTAACCGTCGCGAAGAACGATGTTGAACGCGCCGCCGTCGTCGCGGGCGTACCTCCCTGCGAAATCGGGAAGATCCTTGTTGGGATTCGGTACGATCTTCGGGACCCGGAAATCCTTGACCGTAACGTCCTCGCCTTTCAGGATCTGGCGCATTCCTTCGGTGATGATGTCGAAGGCTCCCGAAGAGAGGTTAGATAGCACGACGAAGCCGTATTTCTTGTCCTTATCAAGCTCCACGTACGCCCTGTGGCCGTTGGTCCTTCCGCTGGCGTCGAAAACGCCGTCAGAAGCGTAATCAGCTAGCACCATTTCACCGTACTTGCCGTCGACGACCGCCTCCGCGAAACGGTACGTGTCCCTTGCGGTGCCGAAGACCGAACCCGCGCCGACAAGGAATGAATAGTCCTTCAGGGCGGCATTGATCATTCCGTTCGAGGACAAAAGGTAGTCCTGAGCCCTTCTCTCCATTATCGGTTCGCCCTGGAAGTCCAGCGAATCGGTCATCCCGGCCGGCTTGAAAACGTGCTCCTCGAGCAGTTGGGCAAAGGTCTTACCGGAGGCGACCTCAAGCACACGCGCAAGGACCGTGTACCCGCCGGAGCTGTAACCTCTCTGCGCTCCCGGCTCAAAATCGAGCTTTGCCTGTTTGATCTTCTCGATCATCTGCTCCGATGTGTGCGGCAGGGCTTCCATTTCAGCGGGCATCACCCTGTGCGGTATCCCGGCGCGGTGCCTGTAGAGCATTTCGATCGTAATCTCGTCGCCTCTCGGGAAGTCGGGAATGAACTTCGAAAGCTTGTCGGTCATCGCGACCTTCTTCTCATCGATCAGCTTCGAAAGGATGACGGCTGTCATCGGTTTCGTGATCGAGGCGATCCCGATACGAGTGTCCGGCCTGTTAGGGATCTTGAAGTCGGCGTTCGCGAGGCCAAACGCCTTTACGTAGAAGACCTTTCCATTCTCGGAAGCGACGACCTGGCCCGCGAAATATCCTTCGTCGGCGAAGCGGCGAACAAGTTCGTCGATCTGCTGGGATTTGGAGGTTTGAGCTGCCAGCACCTGCGGAAACACGACGGCGGCGGCGAGCGCCAGGGAGGCGATCTTTGCGAGTCTGATCATTTAGGCGGTCTCCTTCGGACTCTATGGTTTCGGCTGCTTTTGGAAGAGTGGGGTTCTTGTAAACGATACACCGCCGGGAGGAAAAGTCTGACAAGGGACCGTTCCGCGGGTTCCGGCTCTCACGCTGGGTCATCGAGCAAAGGTCACTGTCCATCGGCAAGCGCCTAATGCATACCGATTTGTCGCCCCTCCGGGGCATTGACCGTACCGATCAAGATCGTAGGTATTCGGTACAAATCAGAGCAACCGCATTGAATCACTGCTCAATTGCCGGCGGTAGCCCTCCCTGACGGTCAGGCTTCGGACACGCCGCTCACTGCTCACCGCTCACTCTCGATCATCTCGACCAGCTGATCCAGCGCCGCTCCCCAGCCGGCCTCGAATCCCATATCCTCGTGGGTCTTCTTGCTTTGCTGGTCGCCGTGGATCGCGATCGCCCTGTACCTTGTTCCGGTGCCTTCAGATTCAAGGAGTATGAAAGCGGTGAAGGGAAGCTCGTGGTCGTTCGAGACCTTGGGCGTCGGACGAAAGCCGGGCAGAAGTGCTGACGTGAACACCAGCCGCTCGTTCTCGACAACTTCTAGATAGCATCCCGCGCTCGGGAACTCCTCTCCCTCCGGC
>JAGFIQ010000135.1 GCA_024103495.1 Aridibacter famidurans | reverse complement strand
CAAATATTTACAAAAAGCTGAAGACCGGAGTGCGCAGGATCGCTCACGTCCAGGCCGCGAACGAGACCTGGCGCTCCGGAAAAGAGTGGCGGTCAGACGATTCCCTGAAGGGAAAGGTCAGGCTTAGATACGGACTGCATTGTTTCGGACGGTCGGAGGAAGAATACGAGGCGATGATACGTGGAGCGGGATTTCACGAGCCTGTATTCGAAGCGATGAAAGACCTGATGCCGGGTGGCGAAGACGATCTCGACGGTCAGTTGATTGTGACCGCCGCAAAAGGCTGATCAAGCGGACCGTCGGTCGATAAGCGCCAGCCGTTCCACCACCTCTCCCCCGATCAGGTGCTTTTCGACTATTTCCGGAACGTCCTCCGCCCTGACCTGAGCGTACCAGACGTTTTCCGGATAGACGATTACCGCGGTGCCGATCGAGCAGAACCCGACCGAGCCGCAGTCGGTCAGCAGTATCGTTCCCTCAGGATTCCTGCCCTTCGATTCCTTTCCGTACCTAAGGCCTCTTGATTCGAGTTCTTGCACGAAGGCCTCTTTCACTTCCGCGCTCCCGACCTTTGAACAGGACTTTCCGTTGCAGACGAACACGTGGCGCTCGATCGAGGCCTCTGCGACAGGCGCGAGTTTCACAAGAGTCTCCCGGTCGTCGATGAACTTTGGCTTCGCCATCTCGTGAATTATCTCAGATCGACGCCGAAAGCATAAACCGGAATCGATCGGACCCGAACGGGATCCGGAGGCCGTTCTCTCGATTTGCACCGTCGCTCGCGGGGGATTCGCCGCGGCGCCGCTGGGAAAAGATTCTCAGATTTTTTCTTCAGGAAGCAGGTTCCGAGCCTTGATTCAGATCAATCCTGTGTTCCCGTTGTGGTAAAATTACGATTCGGGTAAGTTCCCCTTCAGAACAAGCAGAAATGGCAGACGGCATCATCATTCACGTCTCGGTGGGCAAGGAACGTCGAACGGAGTACTTCGGCGAAGAGGTGATCCGTATCGGCTCCGACGCTTTCACGGAGCTCCAGATCCACTCCAAGCTCGTAAAAGAGAAGGGGGTCTGGCTGCAGGTCCAGTACGGCGACGGACTATATCGCGTCACCGACTTCAACGAGGCTTTGGGCTTGACCCTTAACGGCGACCCGATCCGCCGTTATGTCGCGCTGAAGGACGGCGACGAGATAAGGCTGGACGAGGCCGACATAGGATTCTCTTTCTTTTCGCTCGCCTCAGAATCATCGCTCATAACGACAAATCGCGATCCGCACATCGCTCCGTTCATCGAGGAAGCCGCGCTCGAGGCGGCGGCGACTGAGAAACGCGACGACGCGAAAGCATTTCTTAGAGAGTTCTCAAGAGAGCTTCTGCGTGAGATCAGCTGGACGACCAAACTCATCGTGCTGGCTCTCGTGGTCGCGGTCCTGAGTGCCGTCTTTTATCTGGGTTACGGTCTCTACTCGGAATCGGTCCTCGCCCGGCAGCAGGCGGCGCAGCAGAACGAGACGATCAACAATCTCCGGAACGAGATAAAGCGGGCGAACGAAGAACTCGGAAGCCTCAGCCAAAGCAACAAGGACATCATCCGGAACATTTCTCTCGCCCCTAACCTAAGGGTCGAGTACGGCAACGGGGTGTGCCTCATTGTCGGAGTTTATGATCTTGTCGACCGCCGCTCGGGCAAGATGCTCAGATATCCCGACCCGGCGTCGATGCGTCCGGATTCGCTCGAGCTTCAGCAGTCGGAAGACGGCATCTACGAGATCCCGGCGATGCAGGGCCTGACGACCGAAGGCAGCGGGACTCCCGTCGAGTATGACTTCATAGGAACGGGATTTCACGTGGGCAGCGGGTTTATCGTGACCAACCGGCACGTCGTCCAGCCCTGGACCGAAGACGATCTCGTAAAGCAGCTGATGAGGGAAAACGGCGGCCGGGCGAGAGTCAAGAAGTTGATCGTGTATTTCCCCGGGATCGTCACTCCGTTCCAGATCCAGATCAGGAAACTGGGCGGTCGAGAGGACGTCGCCGTGGCATCGATCACCGGCGAAGAAGACCTGAGTTCGATCCCGGTCCTGCCCATCGAGAGCGATTCGGAATCCATCGCGATCGGAAAGACCGTTGTCTCTATGGGGTATCCGAACGGCCCGGACAGACTCTTGACGATGGTCGACGATGACGAAGCTAAGAGGATAAACGCGCGGTTCGGCAACTCTCGGCAGGCTTTGATAAGCTATCTTGCACAAACCGGAAAGATATCGCCGCTGACGACGCAGGGTGCGATCACGGACCTGGACAGCAAGCGTGTTGTTCACGATGCTCCGACCGCCGAGGGCGGATCGGGCGCTCCTCTCTTCGGACAGTCCG
>JAGFIQ010000128.1 GCA_024103495.1 Aridibacter famidurans | reverse complement strand
AATCGCACAGGGGAAAGGGTGCCGCGTGCACGCTCGTCAGCGTAGAGCTGACCGATCCGACGGGATACGGACGCGTGATCCGCGACTCGGCGGGGCTTTTCGAAAAGATCGTCGAGCAAAAGGACGGAACCGAAGAGGAACTGAAGATCCGGGAGATCAACGCCGGGATCTACTGTTTCGATACCGACAAACTGTTCGACGCTCTCGAAAGGGTCAGCAATGACAACGCGCAGGGCGAGTACTATCTGACCGATGTGCCGGGCGTGATGAAGGAAGCGGACGAGGCGGTTTCGATATTCAAGCTAAAGGACGGTCTGGAGATAGAGGGCATCAACGACCGCGGACAGCTTGCCGCCCTTGAGCGATCGATCCGGCGTAGGTCCGTCAAACGGCTGATGCTGGATTTCGGCGTTACGGTGATCGATCCCGAAAGAACGTATGTGGGCGGCTCCGTGGTCGTGGGACGCGACACTACTTTGTTTCCGAACGTGACGCTCGAAGGAGAGACGAAGATCGGCGATGGCTGCATCATCCGCTCGGGCACAAGGATCACGGACTCGAAGGTCGGACACGGGGTCGAGATAAAAGACAATTGCCTGATCGACAACGCGGAGATCGCCAACCGTTGCACGATCGGGCCGATGGCGCACCTCAGGCCCGGAGCGAGGCTCGAGGAAGGCGCAAGGATAGGCAATTTCGTCGAGGTAAAGAAGTCGGTGATCGGCAGGAATTCGAAGGTCAATCACCTCAGCTATATAGGCGACGCTACGATCGGCGAGGACACGAACATAGGGGCCGGCACGATCACCTGCAATTACGACGGAAAGAACAAGCACAGGACCGAGATAGGCAACCGTGTGAAGATCGGTTCGGACACGATGCTGGTGGCTCCTGTGAAGATCGGCGACGGCTCGGCCACCGGCGCCGGGACCGTCGTGACTAAGGACATTGAGCCGAACAAACTCGTCGTCGGAGCGCCCGGAAGGGCGATCAGGACGCTTGATGAAGAAGATTAGATCACAAGTGCGACTCCGGATTGAGTCGCTTGGGAAGTTATGTGTGGAATTGTCGGATACGTGGGAAACAAGCAGGTCGTGCCTTTGATCGTGGACGGGCTGAGGAAGCTCGAATACAGGGGGTACGACTCGGCGGGTATCGCGGTGGTGGATGACGAGAAATCGCTCTCGATCCGCCGCGCGGAAGGGAAGCTGAGAAACCTGGAGGAAGCGATCCGGCTGAACCCGCTTGACGGGAACTACGGGATCGGCCACACCCGATGGGCGACGCACGGCCGTCCGACCGAAGAGAACGCGCACCCGCATCGCGACTGCTCGGGACGGATCGTCGTCGTCCACAACGGGATCATAGAGAACTATCTGGCGCTGAAGGAGATGCTCCGCGAGAAGGGCCACGAGTTCAAGACGGAGACCGACACGGAGATCGTCGCGCACCTGATCGAGGAGCACCAGAAGGAAGGCCTTAGCTTCGAGGACGCGGTCAGGACTTCGGCAGGACAGCTGAAAGGTATCTTCGCGCTTTCGATAATTTCCGCTGACGAACCTGACAAGATCATCTCCGTCCGCGAAGGGCCGCCGGTGGTCATCGGCCTGGGCGACGGCGAGTTCTTCGTCGCGTCCGACATTCCGGCGATTCTTCAGCACACACGCGACGTTTTTTACCTGGGCGAGCGCGAGATCGCGATCCTGACGAAGGACTCTGTCCGGGTTATGGATTTCGACGGAAACGCCGTCGAGCCGAAACAGCAGAGGATCACCTGGGACCCGATCATGGCTGAAAAGGGCGGGTTCAAGCATTTCATGCTGAAGGAGATCTTCGAACAGCCGAGGGCCGTTCGCGACACCGTGCAGGGGCGAATCTCGCTCGACGACGGGAAGGTCTATCTCGACGAGATGGACATCTCCGAAGAGGAGTTCCGGGAGATAACCTCGATCAAGATCGCTGCGTGCGGCACGTCCTGGCACGCCGGGATCGCGGGCGAGTACATGCTTGAGGAACTCGCCGAGGTTCCGGTCGAGGTCGATTATGCCTCGGAGTTCCGGTATCGAAAGCCGGTCCTTCGCGAAACCGACCTTCTGCTCGTGATCTCGCAGTCAGGCGAGACTGCGGACACGATCGCCGCGATGAGGGAAGCGAAGGCGGCGGGATGCAAAGTGCTTGCGATCTGCAACGTGCAGGGCTCGATGATCACGCGCGAGGCCGACGGTACGATCCTCACGCACGCGGGGCCGGAGATCGGAGTGGCGTCGACAAAGGCATTCACTTCACAGATGATCGCGATCTACCTGTTCGCGCTTTACCTGGGCCAGCTGAAAGGCCTCATTTCGGAAGAGAAGGCAAAGAGCCACGCACAGGAACTTGCGGAACTGCCTCTCAAGATCGAACACCTTCTGAGCGACGCGGATACGATCGAGGAGCTTTCGAAGGAATTCTTCCGTTCGCAGGACTTTCTTTACCTGGGGCGCGGGATCAACTTCCCGGTCGCGCTGGAAGGGGCTCTGAAGCTTAAAGAGATCTCGTACATACACGCCGAGGGCTATCCCGCAGGCGAGATGAAGCACGGCCCGAACGCTCTGATCGACGAAGAACTTCCGGTGGTCGTCGTCAATACCCGCGAAGCGGGGAACGCGGACAGCGAGCTCCGGTACGAGAAGACGCATTCGAACATCGTGGAGGTAAAGGCGAGGGACGGGATCATCCTTTCGGTGCTGACCGAGGACGACGAAATGAGTTCGGTCGTTTCGGACTACGTCATAGAAGTGCCCGAAACGACCGATCTGCTTGCGCCCGTGCTATCCGTCGTGCCGCTTCAGCTTCTCGCGTATCACATCGCGGTCCGCCGCGGATGTGACGTGGACCAGCCGAGAAATCTCGCCAAGTCCGTCACGGTCGAATAGGAATTACGGGCTTTCAATTGGAGCGATGTCGACGATGGCCCCGATCGCGGCGGCCGGAGCGGTCGCTCCCGTGTAGTTCCGCTCCCTTTCCTGCTCCATCATCCGCAGCTGTTCTTCGAGTTCCCGGACGTGCATAAGCATTTGACGGGAGTTGTCCGAAGACGAGTCCGCGGCGTTCTCGAGATTCCTGATCGTCGTCCTGATCCGTTCGTGGTGCTCTTCCGTCGCCCGGATCATCTCGGAGGCCTGTTCGCGCATTCGCGCGCTCATCTCTTTCTTGTGAGTGCTGTGCCTCCTTTCCATCTCCTTAAAGTTCCGCTTGATCTCCTTGACTGCGCCTTTCGCGTAATCGCGGTCAACCGCGCCGCGTTCCAGCTGAAGCCTAAGGTTCATCGCGAAGTTGAGCATGTTCTGGCGGTAACCGATCGCCATAAGGTGATTGCGGTTCTTCTGCATCTGCTGCATCATCACCGCCTTTTCCTGTGCCGAAAGCGGAACGCTTACACGATCCCTGTCACGGTCGCGGTCGCGGTCCATATCACGGTCACCATCCTTGTCCCGATCCCGGTCCCTGTCTCGGTCGAGATCCCCTTTCTGTTGCGACGTGGGCTGCGGTTTCGGCTTGCCGGGCTTTCCCTGTGCAGGCACGGCCTGCCACGTCAAGAGGATCACGAGGGCGACAGCCAGGATAACTGTAAAATTTTTAAGATATCCGGCCATTTCTATACCTCCCTATGACCCGTTCTTCGGGGCCTTTCCGGCCCCGTTCCGTCTCCGGATGCGTTATCGAGACCAATAGCCGGCCTGATAGTGCATATGGAGATCGAAGTCCGTTGTTACCTCGATTCGCCGGAAGCCCTTGCCCCGGTTGTCCGACACGTAAGTCACGAGCCACTGTCTTTCGAGAGTGTCTTCAAACTCCCGAATGTATGGATCGAACGTAACGAAGTCGGTACCGGAGAAGAACGCTTCGCCGCCTGTTTCATCGGCGATCCGGTTAAGCGACCCCTGTCCGAAGTTCACAGCCATCCGGCTGAAGCTGGTGAGCCCTACCGAAGGCGCATAAAACGTGTAAACCGCAATCGACCTCTGCTGCGCTTTTTCGATCGCGCGGTCGAGATCGAGCGACATGGACGGACTCGCACTTCTGAAGCCTCTTGAAATGTCCAGGCCGTCGGAGACCATAAGGAAAATCCTGCGCCCCGACTGCTCACCGTCGAACATTTCAGCTGCTTCGATCACTTCCGAGTACGGATTGTACGGAGAGCTGGCGGAAGAACTGCGGAGTATCCGCAGCGAT
>JAGFIQ010000074.1 GCA_024103495.1 Aridibacter famidurans | reverse complement strand
GGTACGATGATCAACGGCGTGATCGTCAGCGAGATCACACGCTGATCGCACACGTTAGACAGATCGCATTGCCGGCAGCCATCAGTTGCCCCCTCGCCTCAGCGAGGCGTGCCGGGGGACCACAATTGGCACGAGGGGATTTAGCCCCGTAACAGCCGGCTAAAGCCGGCACGGATCATTTGGGAACTCCGATTCCCCCCGTTGAAACGGGAGGCAACTGATGATCGGAACATTTCCAGTCATCGAATACTCGAGAGCGCTATGAGAATCTCTGCTTTGGTTTCATACAGAAAGGACGTACGAATCACGATCTTCTTTTCTGCGATCTGCCTGCTCAGTCTCGCGGCTCTCGCGGCCGCGCAGAACCGCCAGGAAGCCTCCGCGAAGGACACAGTTCCGCTTCCCGATCCGGTAGTCACAAAGCACTCGATCCGCATCGGCGGACAAACCCTGAGCTACACGGTCACGACGGGCTATATGCCGATCCGCGGCAGCGACGGAAAGCTCGAAGCGCGCATGTTCTATATGGCTTACACGCGCGACGGCGGCGACGCGAAAAGGCCTCTGATGTTCTCTTTTAACGGAGGCCCGGGTTCTTCCTCAGTGTGGCTTCATCTGGGAGCATTGGGACCAAAGCGCGTCAAAATGCAGGCGAACGGTTTTATGCCTCCGCCGCCTTACGAGCTTGTGGACAACGAGCACACCTGGCTGACCGAAACCGATCTCGTCTTTATCGATCCGGTCGGAACCGGCTTCAGCCGCGCCGAAGACCCCAAGGAACAGAAGTTCTTCTCTTTGAACGGCGACATCGCCTCGGTCGGAGAGTTCATAAGGCTCTACCTTGTCAGGAACGACCGATGGCGGTCGCCGCTTTATCTGGTCGGCGAGAGCTACGGCACGACCCGGGCGAGCGGGCTTTCCGGCTACCTTGTTGAAAAAGGAATCGCGTTCAACGGAATTCTCCTGGTCTCTTCTGTAATGAACTTCCAGACGCTGCGTTTCGCGGACGGGAACGACCTCCCGCTCGTGCTGATACTGCCTTCGTACACGGCAACCGCGTGGTATCACAAGAAGCTCGGGAGCGATCTCCAGTCGAAACCGCTTGAAGAGGTGCTCCGGGAATCCGAGCGGTTCGCGATGGACCGGCTTGCGCCGGGGCTTCTGCGGGCCTCGAACCTGAGCGCTTCAGAACGTAACGCGCTCGTGGGAGAGATCAGCCGATTCACCGGATTGAGCGCGCAGTTCGTCGACAGGAACAATATGCGGATCGAGCTCGGCGAGTTCCTGAAAGAGCTGCTTCGGGACGAGAAACGGAGCGTCGGCAGGCTCGACAGCCGGTTCACCGGTATCGATAAAGAACCGGCTGGCGACGGAACGGATTTCGATCCTTCGATGACCGCCATACGGCCTCCCTACACGGCAACGCTGAACGATTACGTACGGCGCGAGCTGGGCTTCGAATCGGACCTCGAATATTTCATCCTGGGCGGAGGCGTCGGCCGGTGGGACTGGAACGTGAACAATGGTTACGCGGACACGAGCGGCGCGCTTCGGAGCGCGATGCAGAAAAACCCGTTTATGAAGGTCTTTATCGCCTCAGGCTTTTACGACATGGCGACCCCTTACTTCGCGACCGTGTACACGGTCGCGAACATGAACCTCGATCCGGAGCTTCGAAAGAACATCTCGACGAAGTACTACGAGGCGGGCCATATGATGTACATCGAGGAGAATTCGCTTCGGATACTGAAGAGGGACGCGGCGGCGTTCATCAGCGACTCGAACTAGTGTTTGGTCCGACCAGAAACAAGGTCGACGGCGTGGCGAAGAACGGGACGGATGATCTCGAACGTTTCGGCTACGCCTTTTTCGGAACCCGGAAGGTTGATTATCAGCGTTCCGTTCCTCACGCCGGCTGTGCCCCGTGACAGCATCGCGGTCGGCGTGATCTTCAGACTTTCAGCCCGGATCGCTTCTGCGATGCCGGGCGCTTCTTTTTCTATTATCGAATTCGTGGCCTCGGGAGTGTTGTCCCGTTCGGCGAGGCCCGTGCCGCCCGTCGTGAGTATCAGGTTGATGTCTTCTCTTTCGGTCAGTGCGAACAGCGTGTTGCGCAGGTTCTCGTAATCGTCGTTGACTATCTGCCGCTCGACGATCAGCGCGCCGAATTCTTTCAGCAACTCCGAAAGGCGCTCGCCGGAAGTGTCGCTTGCAAGGGTGCGAGTGTCGCTCACCGTGACCACCGCTGCGATTATCTTTCCGTCAGCCTGCATATCGGTACTTTTCCTTGAGCCAGCAGCGGTCCATCACGACCAGAAGTCCGGCCGCTTCGGCTCGCATCGCAGCGGACCGGTCGATGACTCCTTCCTGCAGCCAGACTGCCTTTACTCCCCGCTCGATCGCGTCGTCGACGCCCTCGCCCGCCTTGTCGGGCCTGCGGAAGATGTCGACCAGATCGACCTCTTCCGGGATGTCCGAAAGATGCGGGTAGGCCTTCTCGCCCAGGACCTCGGTCTCGTTGGGATTGACCGGTATCACTTTGTATCCTGTCTTCTGCATATATGCGGCGACCCCGTTCGAGGGCCTTCGCGGATCGGACGAAAGGCCTATGACGGCTATCGTCCTGCATTCTTCGAGGATCCGCTTGATCGTCTCCGGTTCGTTCATTGTTTGAATCGTAACATCTACAGGGGTTTAGCCACAGATGAAAGGGATTCACACGGATCGATTAGAAAGTAAGGTCAACGCTGCCAATCGGCTTCCACATCTTTTTCATCCTGCCCATCCTGTTTCCTCTTCGTTAGGCGACTGTCGCTTCGATCTCCTCTATCCTCTTCACCTTCCTCACATACAGCACGCTCGCTACGACGCCCGCGACGACCAGAAGCATACCGAACAGCGACCAGACCGTCTGGGCCTCGCCATATACGATCCAGCCGATCGCGATCCCGTAGACAAGACCCGTGTAAACTACGATCGCGACGCTCGCCGCCTTCTCGCGGCTGAATGCGTTGGTCAGGAACACCTGGCCCAGCTGAGAGAAGACGCCTATCAGGAGAAGATTGAACCAATCCCATCCGACCGGCGTGGTCCACGCGAACGGGATCGAGACCGCGCCGGCGATGATCCCGACGACCTGAAAATACAGGATTATCGTCAAAGGATGCTCGACATCCCTCAGCCTTCTTACAAGGTTGTACGCGGCGCCGGAACCCGCCGCCGAGAGGATACCTAGCCCAACGAACAGGAATGACACGCGGGCATCGACCCGGCCGATCAGGAGCACACCTGAAAAGGCGATCGCGTAGAAAGCCCACTGCAGCGGCTTTACCTTTTCCTTCAGATAGAACAATGCGATCACTGCAGTGAAGATCGGTGACAGGTACTGGATGACCATCGCGGTCGCTAGGGGAATGTTCTGGATCGTGAGAAAAAAGAAGGTCAGGGCAACGGTGCCGAACACTCCCCGGAGGAAAAGCGGGACTCTGTGCGTGCCCGTGAACGAGGCTCCTGCCCTTTGAAGGCCGTAAAAGCAGAAAGCGGCCGCGACCAGGCACCGGAAGAACACGATCTCCATCACCGGAAGATGCCTGACCTCCTTGACGAACACGTTCGCGAGCGCGAACGCCAGCGTCGAGAGCGCCATCTGCGCGACCCCGTGCGCGAGGATGTCAGTCCGGGATGTTTCAGGAGAGTTCAAACGCGAGCCGCCCCAAGCCTTGGAATCGAAGGGAGATGATAGCACCGGCAATGAGCATTGACCATCGGGCAATGGTCAGTGGTCAATGATCAATGGTCAATGTTCATCGATCAATGGTCGGTGGTCATCGGTCATCGGTCATAATCATTGGCCAATGTGCAATGAACATTGGTCAATGAAAAGCGCCTTCGGCACGCAATGTTAATAGCATCGCGCCCCACCCTGGATCTCCGGCTCCGTAAGAGCCAAATGTCTGTAGTCCGCGTAGCGGCGACTTGGACCGCGGGCGTCCCCGCCCGCACCTGCCGCCGCGACGCGGCTATGGGTGCCGGGGGGCTCCCTTACCGTGGGCTGCGCCCTTCGGGCTTGTCCACGGCTAAACGCACATGACCGCTACGCGGTCGGTCGCACTTGTTCGCCTCGCCACCAGAGTCCAATTCCGGTCTCCCGTCTTCCGTCTCCCGTCTCCCGTCTCCTGTCTCCCGCCTCCCGTCTCCTGACTTCTGTCTTCTCACTCCTTACAGTTATACTTCCACGGCAAATCACATGATCGAAGAACAGGACGTATTGATATGCCTCGGGTCGCGCGAGGAACTCGAGGACCGCCACGGTGCTGTCCTTCCTCCCGTCGCGCAAGCGTCGCTCTTCAGAAAACGTTCGGCGAAGGAACTTCTTGACGGCTTGAAGCGCGAACACGAGGAGTATATCTATTCGCGCGGCACGAATCCGACCGTGAAGGTGCTCGAGGACCGCCTCGCCGAGCTGGAACGCGGCGAGGACTGCAAGTGCTTTTCGTCCGGAATGGCCGCGATCAGTTCAGTGCTCGCTTCCCTTTTGCAAAGCGGCGATCACGTACTCTTCGTCAACAACATTTACGGTCCTACGCTCCAGCTCGCCGAGATGCTAACGCGGTTCGGGATCGAACACACAGCTATTCACGGCGACGATGTTCGTAATTTCGGGGAGTTCATAGAGCACAACACGAAGCTGATCTATTTCGAAAGCCCCGGATCGATGACATTCGGGCTCGCACCAGTTCGCGAGATCGCAAAAGCGGCGAAAGAGAGAGGCATCGTGACCTGCATCGACAATACTGTCTCAACGCCTTTGTTTCAGAAGCCGCTCGAGATGGGGATCGACATCGCGGTCCACTCGCTTACGAAATATGTGGGAGGCCACAGCGACGCCGTCGGAGGCGCCGTCGTCACAAGTCGCGACCTGATGGAGAAGATCTTCTACCGCGGCTATATGCTCTACGGCGGCGCGCTCGCGCCTCAGAACGCCTGGCTTTTCCTGCGCGGCCTTATGACGATGCCCGCCAGAGTGCGCCAGCACGAGGCCGATGCCCTCGCCGTTGCTCATTTCCTTGCGGAGCATCCGAAGGTCAAACGCGTTCTTCATCCCGCGCTTTCGTCGGAAGACAGGAACCTGTTCGAGAACCAGATGCACGGCTACACCGGGGTGTTCTCGGCGGTCCTGGATGTCGGGGATTTCGACGAGCTGTGTTCGATCGTCGACAGCCTAAAGCTGTTCGGAAAGGCGGTCAGCTGGGGAGGCGCCGAGAGCCTCGTGATCGCCGCTTCAGGGTTCGACGACGACTACGGGCCGCAGGGGATCCCGAAACACCTGATCCGGCTTTCGATCGGCCTCGAAGGCGCGGATCTGCTTATCGAAGACCTTTCGAACGCCCTCGCCGGAAACTGACCGAATATGGAAAGAACGACCCCCGGCATCGCCGAATCCGGGCTCCCGATCCTCATTCTATTTCTATCGCTTCTGACCGGAGCGCTCGTCGTCGGTTTCAGCGACGCGCTTCTGATTTCTTCCCTGCTTTTCGCGGCGGTAGTCGCCGGCGCGGTGGCATTCCGGCACGGTTACGGCTGGGACGACATCCAGACGGAAACCGGAGCCAAGCTCGCGGCCGCCCTTCCGGCGATAATCATACTGCTCGCGATCGGGATCCTGATCGGAAGCTGGATGTTCTCCGGTACGATCCCGGCGCTTGTGTATTACGGGATCGAGATCATAAGCCCCCGGTTCATTGTGCTCACGGCGTTCCTCGCCACGGCGGCGATGTCTCTCGCTTCCGGAACCTCCTGGGGATCGGCCGGGACGATCGGGGTAGCGCTGATGGCGACCGCCGCCGCGCTCGAGGCTCCGCTTGCGATTTCCGCCGGCGCCGTCGTTTCCGGAGCCTACTTCGGCGACAAGATGTCGCCGATCTCGGATTCGACGAACATAAGCGCGATCGGTGCCGGGTCCGATCTATACGATCACATCGCGGGAATGGTCTATACAGCGGGGCCTTCGTTCGTCGTTGCCTTCGGCATTTATCTGCTCGCAGGATTCTCAGGTCATTCCGGGAACGGTTCCGAGATCCCCGAGGCCGCACGCCAGACTCAGGCGAATATCGCCTCCGCATTCGATCTGGGCCCTCTTCCTTTCATTCCTCCGGTCATAGCGGTTTTCGGGATGATAAGGCGCTATCCCGCTGCCCTCGTGATACTCGCGTCTTCGGTAGCCGCACTCGCCGTCGGGATGATCGCCAACGGATTTGCCGCTCCCGACGCTTTGAAAGCGGCGATCAACGGATTTAATGTCGAGATGCTCGGCGATTCGGCCGCATCGATGAGCGATTCGACACGCGCGCTGTTGAACCGCGGAGGAATGGCCTCGATGGCGTTTACGCTACTGTTCATCGTGTCGGCGTTTCTGATGGCGGCGGCAATGGAAGTGTCGGGGGCATTAAGCCGGTTGCTTAACGCAATGCTGGCGAGGGTTCGTTCGGTTTTCACTTTGATCGCCGCGACGATGGCCGCGGGCGCGACGCTGATCTCAATGACAAGCCACGGCGGGGTCACGGCGCTGATCGTGGGGAACCTCTTCCGGAAGCCTTTCGACGATATGAACCTGTCGCGCAGGAACCTTTCGCGTTCGATCGAGGACTCGGTGACGATCGTGGAGCCTCTGCTTCCGTGGACCGTTTCCGCGGTCTTCATGGCGACGACTTTGGGCGTACCGACGAACGAGTACGCCCCGTGGGCGTTCTTCTGCTTCACGGGCTCGCTGTTCTCGCTTGCAATCGCTTTCTTTTTCAGATGGACGGGATTCGGGATCAGGGTCAACAAACAACGATCATTGCCCAATGATCAATGACAGCGAGGTACGATAGGCTTTAGCCTGTCGAATATCCGCGCGTTCGCGCGGCGCAAACTGAAGTTCACGTTACCTCGGGTAGCGAGGTACGATAGGCCTTAGCCTGTCGAAACTCCGCGCTTTCGCGCGGCGCAAACTGAAGTTCGCGTTACCTCGGGCGCGAGGTACGATAGGCTTTAGCCTGTCGAATATCCGCGCGTTCGCGCGGCGCAAATTGAAGTGTAGGTCACCTCGGGGCCCGTCACTACTGCTCCGAGTAGCAATGCGCCCAACTCAGCTAGCTCCGTTAACTCGCAAGACCCGCCGAACTCTTTCCCGCGTGGATCTCCTGCAGGCTTCTGACCTCGACCGCGCCGTTGCTGGACTTCGAAGCGATCGCCTCGATCAGCGCCTCGGCGCCCGTTATCGTCGTCACGGTGGGCACGTCATACTGCAGAGCCGCCTTCCGGATCGCCTGCTCGTCGTAGTGCGAGGTCCTTCCCAGAGGAGTGTTGATTATCAGGGCGATGTCGCCGCGTTTGATATGGTCGGCGATGTTCGGTCGGCCCTCGTTGACTTTGAAGACCGTCTCGCAATCGAGCCCGACCTCGCGCAGACGATTCGCCGTTCCGTAGGTCGCGATCAGGCTGAAGCCCATCCTTGAAAGCCTTCGTGCCAAGACGACCGCCTGACCCTTGTCCTGGTCGTTGACCGAGATAAACGCTTTTCCTTCGGTCGGCAAGGTAAGGAACGCGCCTTCCATCGCCTTGCCGTACGCCTCGCCGAATGTCTCGCCTACTCCCAAGACCTCGCCCGTCGAATGCATCTCCGGCCCAAGGACGGGGTCGACGCCCGCGAACTTCTTGAAGGGGAAAACGGGCGATTTTACGAAAACCTTCGGGACGTCGAGCCTTTCCGGGAGTCCAAAATCCGACAAAGCGGCCGAGCCCGCCATTATCAGCGATGCGTATTTCGCCAGCGGGACGCCAGTCGCTTTCGAGACAAAGGGAACGGTCCTTGAAGCCCTCGGGTTGACCTCGATCACGTATACGCGGTCGTCCTTTATCGCGTACTGGATGTTCATAAGCCCTTTGACCTCAAGGGCTTTCGCCAACTCTTTCGTGTAGTGGCAGATCGTTTCCAGATGCTCTTCGGCGATCTTCTGCGGAGGCAGGACCGATGACGAATCGCCCGAATGGATCCCGGCTTCCTCGATATGCTCCTGTATCCCGGCGACGACGCATCCCGTTTCATCCGCCAGTGCGTCGACATCGATCTCGACCGCGCGTTCGAGGAACTTGTCGATCAGGATAGGCTTCTCCGGCGACGCGTCGACCGCGGAACGCATATATTCATCAAGCGCCTTTTCGTCGTAGACGGTCGCCATCGCGCGGCCTCCGAGAACGAAGCTCGGCCGGACTATCACCGGATAGCCGATCTTCTCGGCGATCTCCTTCGCTTCGTCGAAGGACGTCGCGGTCCCGTTCGCGGGCTGAGGAATATTCAAATCGCCTAGAAGTGCGCTGAACCTCTTCCGGTCTTCTGCCAGGTCGATCGAATCGGGCGATGTTCCAATTATCGGCACTTCCTCTTCGTGAAGCCTTGTTGAAAGATTAAGAGGAGTCTGGCCGCCGAACTGGACGATCACTCCTTCGGGCTGTTCCTTGTCGACGATGTTCATCACGTCCTCGAACGTCAGAGGCTCGAAATAAAGGCGGTCCGACGTGTCGTAGTCGGTCGAAACCGTCTCCGGATTGC
>JAGFIQ010000065.1 GCA_024103495.1 Aridibacter famidurans | reverse complement strand
CGGACAGTTTCTATTCTTGCCGATGGAGGTCAGAATTGCAAGTGAATTTTGAACAGTGTTGTTATATGTTGGGCAGGGGGCCGATTCAAACAAGGTAGCGGCGCATTGCGGACTCGATCCCGGAGGGGTCTTTGAGTATGCCGCTTATGACAGCAACGGAATCAGCTCCCGCCTCGAAGACCGACCTGAAATTGTGAGAATTTATGCCCCCGATGGCGACCAGCGGCAGCGTCCCGATCGCCCTCTTCGCCGCCGAAACGCCTTCAAGACCGACGACGGGATTGGGGTTTTCTTTTGTCGAGGTCCCGAATACAGGCCCGATCGCTATGTAGTCGACCGGAAGCAATGCGGCTGCTCTTGCCTGATCTTCGGAATGCGTCGAATAACCGATCACGGATGAGCTGCCGAGAAGTCTGCGGGCCTCCTCGGGCGGGAGATCGTCCTGCCCCAGATGAACGCCGCCGGCACCGGCCGAGATCGCGATATCGACCCGGTCGTTGACGATCACAAGGATGCCTTCGTCCTTTGCGGCACGGCAGACCGCAACAACGGATCCAAAGAATTCGCCGGAAGAAGCATTCTTATCGCGAAGCTGGATCATCTTCGCGCCGGCTTTTGCGAGCTGCTGATACTGTTCGAAATGCGAAAGGCCCGAGATCTTCGGGTCCGTGATCGGATATACGGTGGGAAATCGTTCGAAAGGCAGCGCGGCCATCACCTGACGACCTTTGACATAAGGAACGCGTCTTCGCCGTTGTTGTAGTACCTGGAAAGACGCTGCATCACCACGTAACCGGCGGAGGAGTAAAGCTCGATAGCGGCCCTATTGCTGACCCGGACCTCGAGAACGATCGAATCGAAGCCCTTCTTGGAAAGCCCCGCTTCCGCGTGCTCCAGCAGCATTCTCGCGATCCCCCGCTTCCTGTGCTCGGGCGCGACGCCGATCGTCGTGATGTGTGCAATGGTCTCGTTCGTACCAAGGACAAATATGAAACCGACCATGCGGTCGTCCGGTGTGACGGCGCGGTAGCTGAGTATGCTCGGATCGGTGAGAAGGTACTTGAACGTGTATTTCGTGTAGTTCTCGCCTCTTCGGAAGCAACGGAGGTTCAGGAGCATCACTTCCCGAAGATGCGATTCGGTCATCGTCCGCACGGAGTACGCTGTCTGCGGCGCCGGCACGATCTCTTCAGCGGGCTCGGGCTCCGCGGGAACGAAAAGGTCTCTGATTCTCTGGACGATGGCCATACTACAAGTCTGTCGTGTCTATCGTGTCTGTCGGGTCTATCGTGTCTGTCGGTTCTATCGTGTCTGTCGGGTCTATCGAGTCTGTCGGGTCTATCGAGTCTGTCGGGTCTGTCGGGTCTATCGAGTCTTTCGAGTCGATCGAGTCCGTCGAGTCTTAAGCATCTGTCTAGTCGATAGACTCAACAGACGGGACAGACTCAACAGACTCGTCAGACTCGATAGACCCGACAGACTCGAAAGACTCGACGGACTCGATCGACTCGAAAGACTCGGCAGACTTAGTAGACAAACATACAATCCCCGTAACTGTAAAACCTGTACCGCTCGAGGACCGCGTGCCTGTACGCCTTCATTATAAGTTCGTGACCGCCGAACGTCGAAACCAGCACGAGCAGCGACGAACACGGAAGGTGAAAGTTCGTCAGGAGCGCGTCGATCGCCCGGAACTCGTGGCCGGGCACGATCGTCAGGTCCGCCGTCTCTTTTCCGGGGACGAACCCTCCGTGCTTCGAAACGCAGGTCTCGAGAGCGCGCGTGGTCGTCGTTCCGATCGCCACGATCCGCCTTCCTTCGTTCTTCGCCGCGTTCAGGGCTTCCGCCTCGCGCTCGCCGATCTCGAACCTCTCTTCCTGAACGCTGTGTTTTGAAAGGTCTTCGACACGAACGGGCTCGAAGGTCCCATAACCGACGTGGAGTGTGATCTCGAGCGTCTCGGCGCCGCGGGCCCGAACCTGTTCGAGGATCTCCGGCGTGAAGTGGAAACCCGCGGTCGGAGCGGCTATCGCTCCGGTCTCTTTCGCGTACACGGTTTGGTAACGGTCGCGGTCCGCTCCGCGCGACCCATCTTTGCGCTTGATGTACGGCGGAAGCGGTGTTCGTCCCACTTTTTCCAGGATATCGAACAGATCGCCTTCGTGATCGAACTCCGCGAGAACACGTCCGTTTATCGGGCCTTCGAGAATGTTAGCCGAGAGCTCTTCACCGAACGAGACCCTTTTCCCGGGCTTCAGCCTTCGAGCGGGCCTTGCGAGCGCTTCCCACACGTTCCCCCCGATGTTGTCGACAAGGAAGAGCTCGATCGAAGCGCCCGTTTCCGACTTGCCTAAGAGCCGCGCGGGAAAGACCTTCGTGTTGTTGAGGACGATCACGTCGCCCTCGCGGACGAATCCGGGAAAATTCCTGAACGAAAGGTCTTCGTATGTACCTCTCGAGCGGTCGACGGCGAGCATCCGCGAGTCTTCCCGGTTCGGAAGCGGCTTCTGCGCGATCAGTTCTTCCGGCAGGTGGTAATCGAATTCGGAGAGAAGCATAGGCGGGATCAGAACGTCGCGGTCTCGAGGATCTTCGTGAACACGCGGACCCTTGGGTCGGCGGCTTCGAGGTCTTTTTTGATCTTGTCTGCTTCGTTCACATCGACGTGCACAGCGATAATGTGTTTCGGGGCAAACTGGCGGTCGACGAGCTCGCGGCCGCGCTCCGACAGCAGATACCAATACGGAATGAACGCGACGTCGATCCCCGCCTTCTCGAGATCGAAGACGTCGAAGTTCTCGTCCGACATAACGGCGTCGCCGAGATGCAGGAACTTCAGTCCCCCGATCTCTATGACGTGACCGAGATTCTGTATGGTCGCGTGGCGCCCGGTCCCGTGACTGAGGCCGAGGAACCTTATCACAATGATCCCCGGTTTTGCTTTGGCCTCTCGTTCGGGTACAAAATCAGCCGGTTGCATCGAGATAACAGCCTCTTTTCCGAATTCAAAATCAACAGCATGGACGTTGCGCTTCACCTTTTGATGATCGGAAAATTTCTCTTTTATCAGTTGTGCCACCTGCGGTGAAGAGGCGAGAGTTGTACGTCCGCTCTTCATCAAGAGTCGCCCGACAGATTCGGGATGAAAATGATCCCCGTGCACGTGTGAGACGAGCACAAAATCAATACCCCTAAACTCGCCTTCGGCATTCTCAATCTTCTCGCGCAGATCGTCCGGAGGATACGCGTATTCGTCGAGGTACTTCCGGTGCAGACCGTCGATCAAGATCTTGTCTTCCCCGGCCTCGATCATCACGCCCTCGTTCGCGATGTACGTGACCTTCGCCCTGCCGTCGCGCGCGGGCTCGGAAGTCGTGTCCGCTTGTGCGACGGTTCCGGGAGACAATGAACAGGCGGTCAGAAGCCCTGCGGCCAGTGCGGTTATGAGAAGTATTGCTTTCATATCGGTTCAAGCGTCCTTTGCGGGAGCTCCTGTTTTTACCCAAAGCTTAAGATCCAAACGAAGAGTTAACCACAGAGGTCACGGAGTTTCGCACAGAGAGCACCGAGAGATCACTTTGCGTCCTTTTTGAAAACCTCTGTGTCCTCCGTGAAAACCTCTGTGTTCTTTGTGGTTAAATCTCCGTTTCACAAACATCCGTTCGTTAACAGAAGAAGACTCAACCACAGAGGTCACGGAGTTTCACACAGAGAACGCGGAGAGATCACTTTGTGTCCTTTGTTAAAACTTCGTGTCCTCTGTGAAAACCTCTGTGTTCTCCGTGGTTAGATCTCCGTTTCACAAACGTCCGTTCGTCAATGAAAGAAGACTTAACCACAGAGTTCACGGAGCTTCACACGGAGAACACGGAGAGATCTTTTTGTGTCCTCTGTGAAAACGTCTGTGTCCTCCGTGGTTGGATCTCCGTTTCACTAGCATCCGTCTTGTCAATCAAGGAGACTCTCGCAAAGACGCCAAGCCGCCAAGTGCCGCAAAGAAGAATTCAGAAAGACATCGGATCTCGGTACGCATCATCCCTTTGCGGTTCTTTGCGCCTTCGCGGCCTTGCGGGAGCTCTTGTTTTTCCCCAAAGCTTAAGATCGAAACGAAGAATTAACCGCAGGGGCCACGGAGCTTCACACGGAGAACACCGAGAGAGATCACTTTGTGTCCTTTGTGAAAACCTCTGTGTTCTCCGTGGTTAGATCTCCGTTTCACAAACGTACGTTCGTCAATGAAAGAAGACTTAACCACAGAGGTCACGGAGTTTTACACAGAGGGCACGGAGAGATCACTTTGTGTCCTCTGTGAAGACCTCTGTGTCCTCCGTGGTTAGATCTCCGTTTCACTAGCGTCCGTCTGTCAATCAAGGAGACTCTCGCAAAGACGCCAAGCCGCCAAGTGCCGCAAAGACCGGAAATCGGATGCATCGATCGACAGTTCGCACCATCCCTTTGCGGTTCTTTGCGCCTTCGCGGCTTTACGGGAGCTCTTATTTCTTCCTAAGAGCACCCCCAGGATTCGACCGGAGAGTTAACCACAGAGGTCACGGAGTTTCGCACAGAGAGCACCGAGAGAGATCACTTTGTGTCCTTTGTGAAGACCTCTGTGTCCTCCGTGGTTAGATCTTCATTTCACAGACGTCCGTCCGTTAACAAAAGAAGACTCAATCACAGAAGCCACGGAGCTACACACAGAGAACACCGAGAGATCGCCTTGCGGTTATGACCGTCCTCGCCGCAAAGGCATATCTTATCAGACCGAATCGCCTCCCGTAGGCTGAATCGCAAGCCGTCTTTTTATATACTTTTTAACCATAATCAAAACCGATTGGGAGATAAACGATGTTCAGAAAGTACTTTTCCGCAATGGCGCTGACAGCGCTCATCCTTCCGACGATCGCTCTCGGCCAGAATGGCACCGACGCCGTCGCGAAGATCAAGGACGAAGGGACAAACCGTTCGCAGGCGATGAAGACGATGCACTACCTGACGGACGTAATAGGCGCGAGGCTTACCAACTCGCCTTCGCAGAGGCTCGCCAACCGCTGGACCAAGGAACAGTTCGAGAAATGGGGGCTGAAGAACGCCAAGGTCGATCCTTGGGGCGAGTTCGGCCGCAGCTGGCAGTTGAAGAAATTCTCCGCCGCGATCGTCGCGCCGGAATACGAGGTGATCCGCGCGTATCCGAAGGCCTGGTCGCCGAGCACGAACGGCGCGATCACCGGAGATGTGGTCTATATCGAGGCGACGAACGAAGAGGAACTCGCCAGGTACAAGGGCAAACTAAAGGGCGCGATCGTGCTTTTCGGAGGCGAAACAAACATCACCCCTGGCTTTGAGCCGACCGCGACGCGCCGGACGGAAAAGGAGCTTCTCGAAATGGAATACGCGGAGCCTCCTGTCCCCCAGCCGCGCCAGGGACCGTCCGAAGAGCAGATCGCCGCCCAAAGATTCCAGGCGCGTCTGGCTCAGTTCATCTTTGACGAAGGCGTTGCAGCGATCCTTGATCCCGGATTTGGCGTGAATGCCGGAACGATCCGCGTGATGGGCGCCAACCTTCCGCCGAACGCGAACGAAGGTGTCCAGGGCCGCGGCCGCCTGCGCGTCTACTCGAAGGACGCTCCCGCGACGATCCCCCAGTTCGTGGTCGAGACCGAACAGTTCAATCGCATGCTCAGGCGCGTGCGACAAGGCATCGCTCTGAAAATGCAGCTCGAACTTGACGTCGAATGGGACGACAGCGACCTGCAGGGCTACAACACGATCGCCGAGATCCCCGGCACCGATCTCGCCGACGAGGTCGTGATGATCGGCGCTCACCTGGATTCGTGGCATTCGGGAACCGGCGCAACGGACAACGGAGCGGGAACGACGGTCGTGATGGAAGCGATGAGGATACTCGCCGCGTCGGGCCTCAAGCCGCGGAGAACCATCCGCGTCGCGCTCTGGACCGGCGAAGAGCAGGGACTTCTGGGCTCGCGCGCGTACGTCGCGAAGACGTTCGGCTCAAGGGGCGAGGGCGGAGTGCTCAACAAGACACCGGCTTACGACAAGTTCGCCGCCTACTACAACCTCGACAACGGTACGGGCCAGATCCGCGGGATCTACTCGCAGGGCAATGCCAACGCGCGCCCGATCTTCCGCGAATGGCTGATGCCGTTCAAGGAATGGGGAGCGGCGACGACGACGATCAACAACACGGGCGGAACGGACCACCTCGCGTTCGACGCGATCGGGCTTCCGGGCTTCCAGTTCATACAGGATTCGATCGAGTACTTCCCGAGGACCTGGCACACGACCCAGGACGTCGCGGACCGTATGCTCGAAGAGGATCTGAAACGGTCGGCGGTGATAATGGCAACCTTCGCCTACCAATCGGCGATGACCGACCAAAAGCTTCCCAGGAAGGACGCGGTCAGCCCGTACGCCTCGCTTTTGGCCTCGTCGGTCTTCGATGATGTGATGGAAGAGCTCGCGTTCCGGAATTCCGGATGGGATTTCGCGATCTGCGGACACGAGGTGCATCCGGAAGAGATCCCGCAAGGATTCCCGGCGGCATTTGCCGTGTCCGATCTGCACTCGAGCCAAAGTTTCGCAGAGTAATTCGAAGGGAATACGATTAGCCTGACGAAGGGGCCGTCGCTAGTGACGGCCTCTTTTTTTTCGTGTGTGGATGTTAGCGCGGATCGGGGCGGGAAATCCCTTGTGCATTCGCATATTCCCGGCACGGAAGGCGGAAGAACTGTGCTACTCTGCATTGCGCTCCGACCATCGGTTTGAGTTCGATCAGCCGCCCACTGCCTTGGATCATTCCAACGGGAAATGGCGCTTTAATCCAACAATAGGAGAAATCGAGTAAATGAGGATCACTGGACTTAAGGCGGTTCTTGTCGCCGTGTTTGTCGCGGCTTTCGCGGTTTCAGTCCGCGCGCAGGACGACAGATTATTCACGCACGCCGACGGCGGCATACAGTTTACGGCTCCCGAAGGATGGGAAGCAGAGCCTGACGGGGACTCTATCGTGCTGTCGTCTTCTGACGGCGCGGTTGCAGTGATGCTTTACGTATTGGACGCTGAGACACTCGAAGTAGCGGCTGAAGCGCTTGATGTCGAGATAGCCAAAATGGTTTCGGATCCAGCGGTTTCGGACAAGAGCGAGACGATTAAGATTAACGGACTCGACGCCTTCGCCACCACGGGAAAGGGAAAGATCGAAGATCAGCCGGTGGACTTCATAGTCTTGATCGTGATGGGAAAGAAGCCTGTGATGATCTTCGCAGTAGCGGAATCGGCGAGCTTTGAGAAGAACAAGCCTCAGATCAACGCCCTGATGCAAAGCATAGGACCGATCAAGTAACGGGGGCAGCCCGGAAACATCAGTTGCCCCCGGCTTTAGCCGGGGGTCAACCGGGTAAACCAAACAGGATAGGGGCTTTAGCCCCGAGGTAGCCGGCTGAAGCCGGCTAAACGATCTATTGGCCCTTTCGATCCCCACCCCCGCTGAAGCGAGAGGCAACTGATCGTCATTTTTTTTAAGTTGTGGGCTCAGATATGATTGGAGAATTCTCTGCCTTTAGTTTTCAGACAGCCCTTAAACGCAAATGAAACTAATCGGGGGGCTTTAGCCCCGGCGTCAAGAAGCACCGGCTGGCAAATGATGATCCCAGCCCCATAGGGGTTGAATTCTCTTTGGCGGATTGCGCTCCTAACGGAGCGCGGCTCGATCTGCAGTTCGTCATTCTACAGACATCGGGCTCCTACGGAGCCGAAGAAAAGCGTATTCGCAAGCTACAACTCGGTAAGACTTAATGGCCGCCGAAAAGGAAGAGACCGACTTTTCAGATGTGGTTGAATATTCGTTGACGCACTCCATCCTTCAGAAGGCCGGGAAGATACCGCTATCACTCCAATCGCATTCTCTTCAACAGCCCGACGAACCTCGGTTCGTTGCGCAGGTCCTTGAACTTCGGATCGACCTTCAGGAACACCATCTGTAGGTTCTTCTCTTCAAACGCCTTCTCGAGCTCCGCCAGAGCCTTCTGCCTCTCACCGAACCCCAGGTCGGCGATTGCCAGAACATACGGCGGGATGTATTTCTTGCGGGCCAGTCCTGTCAGTTCGTCCCGTGCATCCTCAGCTTCCCGGCGCTTGCCCGCCTTCGCGAGCGCGTAGATCGTGTTCCCGAGCGCCTCCCCGTTTCCTCCCGAAAGATCGTATGCTTTCCTCGCGAATTCGGAGGCGCCGGAATGGTCTCCAGTTTCGTCGAGCGTCTTCGCCATCACTAGGTACGCGAGAAACACATTTCCTTCCAGTCCAATGGTTTCCTCAAGCCTCTCCTTAGCCGAACCGGGGTCGCCCGCGTAGAAGAGGATCTGTCCCTCGATCGAGTTCACGAGCGGATTCCTCGGATCGATGTCCTTCGCGCGTCTTATCTCGGCAAGCGCCTCGGAATGCCTGGCCATATTTGATAGAAAATGCGCGTAGAATGCGTGGGCGAGGACATTCGTGCCGTCGGCGTCCAGCGCCTTCTTGAAGTGAAGTTCAGCGCCTTCCCAGTCCCAGAGGTACCAGAACTTGACGAAAGCAAGCGATGCTAAGGCTTCGGAGGAACCTGGGTCCAGCTCAACGGCCTTCTCCGCAGCTGCGAGCGCCTTGTCCATAGTCTCGCGGGGCGGGTAATCGCCTGTCAGAACAAGGGAACGGTATGCATCGGCGAGACCAGCGTAGGCAGGTGCAAATCCCGGGTCGATCTCGATCGCCTTTTCGTAGTACTCGATCGACTTCAGAGCGTTCGGAAGATTGAGCCTGAAGTTCAGGTATCGGCCTCTTAGGTATTGGCGGTACGCCTCCGGATCCTGCAGTGCGCGGGTCCTGTTCCCGGGCTTGAGGCGTCTTTCGAGCGCCGCCGCCACACGCTCTGCGATCGAATCTTGTACCGCGAAAATATCGCCGAGGTCCTCGTCGAACTTCCCGAACCATATCTGCTCTCCGTTGTCGCTACGAACAAGCCGGACCGACACACGGACCCTGTCCGAGGTCGTCTGGACGCTTCCGTCAAGTACGGCATCGACCCCCAGTTCCTTACCCGCCGAAGCTGCCTCCACATCTGCGGACCTGTACTTCCTGACAGCGCTGAACGACTGTACGGGAAGATCGAGGCCGGACCTAAGGCGGGAGATCAGGGCGTCGGTCATTCCGAGTTCAAGAGCTTCGTCCGAACGGCTTGAGTCCAACGCCCGGAAAGGCAGGATGGCGAGGCTGGCGGGAGGCTTTGCGACTTCAGAATCTCCGCTGTAATAGCCGGAAGCAAGAAAGACCGCCGCAAACGCCGCTGAAACCGCGGCAACGGCAATGAGCAGCCTCGCCGGGGATATAAAACGGCGCGGAGCGGCATCAGGGCCCGGAACCGATGGTCCTGCCTGCAGCGACGTGAGACCCTCCGAACTCACCTCGCTGACAAATTCATACCCCACCCCGGGGATCGTTGCGATGAAACGATTCTCTCCTCGCTTTTCACCGAGCGCTTTTCGTACCGCGGAGATGCACTGGTTGAGATTGTTCTCTTCGACTGCGGTGTCACTCCACACAGCCTCCATCAACTCGCTCTTTGTGATCTCCTTGCCGGCATTGATCACGAGATATTCGAGCGTGGCGTACGCCTTGGGCATGAGCGGAACTACATTACCCGGCCCTTCGAACAATAACCGTTTTTGAGTATCGAGAACGTAGCTCCCAAAGCGATAGTGTAAGGTTTGCGGGGTTTCCATCCCTTTCTCAGAATCTTTCAGAACTTCTCAGACCGATCCTAAGGACAAGCGAGTTAAGGATCCTGAATTATGTCACAAATCTTCGACAGAATTCACGAAATCCATCAGCAACCCAGATAACAGGAGAGGAACTGAAATGAAAAGGACTTACATCGCAAAACTGCTCTTGATCGCGATCGCCGTGCTCGGGTTGATCCCCGAGATCATTGCGCAAACAACGACGACAGTTACGACCGGACTGACACTTCCGAGTCGTGTCATCAAGGGCGCGGACAATTCGCTTCTAATCACCGAATCGGGGACAAACGCTCCGAACACCGGCAGGATCTCCATCGTCGACCGGACCAACGGTACGCGTCGAACCCTTGTTTCCGGCCTTCCCTCGGGAGTCAACAATCTTGGCGGCAACCCTGTCCCGTCGGGCCCTACCGGACTTGATCTGAGAGGAATATCGCTTTTTGTAACGATCGGACCCGGCGACGCGGTCACGAACGTCGGCCCGGGTCTCGAATTGCCCACCGGAACGGCCTCTTCACCTTTGTTCGACTCTGTCCTGGAGTTCTACCTTCCCTGGGACTACGCGAACCTGGAATCAGAATTCGTGATGAAGGCCGCAGACCAGCACAGGCTAAATACGATCGGCTGGACCATCCTGAGGAGTTCCTACTGGCGTTTCATGCTGGTCAGGTTAGTCGCTAACCTTCCCGACTACAGGCCCGAGCCGAGACCCAACGCGCCCAACAATGTAAGATCCTCCAATCTTTACGGCGTGGAAGCGTACGGCCTGCACCTTTACGTTGCAGACGCAAGTCACAACAAGCTCCACAAGATCCCGATCCTGCGCAGCACAAGCTCCACAGTCATAGAGTTCCCGAACAAACCGAACCCTTTGTTCCCGAATCTGGGGGGCCCGTTCATCGAGCCGGTTCCGGACGGGATTCACAGAGTGGGGGACACACTGCTCGTACCTATGTTGACGGGATTTCCTTTTGTAGAGGGCTTTTCCGAGATACAGGCGGTGAACCTTAGGACCGGCTTCGCGACGACATTGATAGGCGGACTTACTTCGGCCATTGACGTAGCCGCAGCGCCGGGCGGTTCTTTCTACGCTCTCGAGTTCAGCGCAAATCAGCTCGCAGGCACTCCCGGGCGACTCAAGTTCTTCGAAACCGCCTCTTCCCCGGCTACGACCGTAGTCGCAAATCTGATCTCGCCTTCTTCAATGGTGCTCGATCAGGAGACAGGTGAGATGTATGTCACCGAGATGTTCACTGGAAGGCTGATAAGGGTTTCGGGGCTTCCACACTAATTGTGAATTGAGAAACCGGAGCGCAGCGGCCGAACCCCGCAGCGCTCCGGCTGCATGAGGGTATCAAATCGATGAGAATTCTTACTATTGCCGCTGTCGCAGCATTCTGCTGCCTCGTGGCGTTGTCATCGGATCGGCTTTCTGAAGAGGAGACTATCCGGGCCCTCGAGGCTGAAGAGGCCGCCGCGCTTCTGAGCGCTGACACCAAAAGGCTCGAGAAGCTCTGGGACGACTCGATGGTCGTAAATTCGCCGCTCAACTTGATAACAAAAAAACGGGATGTTCTGGACAGGGTATCTGACGGGCGGATCGCCTATGCCTCATTTGAAAGGCGGATCGAGTCGATCGTCGTCCAGGGAAGCATTGCTGTCGTGATGGGCTCGGAAACCGGCGTTCCGTCGCCGACCCACGATTTGAAGGCCGCCAGAATGAATCGTAGGTTCACGAATATCTGGGCGAAAAAAGAGGGTGCCTGGCGGCAGATCGCCAGACACTCGAATTTGATATGCGAATGAACTTTCCGGATCAGTCGGTTTGGCCGGGGCCCGAATCCTCGTTGGCAAGATAGACCCAGGTCTCGACCACCGAGTCGGGATTTAGCGACACGCTGTCGATCCCTTCGTCCATCAGCCATTTCGCGAGATCGGGGTGGTCCGACGGCCCCTGCCCGCAGATGCCCACGTATTTACCCATCCTCTTCGCGGTCCTGATTGCCATCGAGAGCAGGGTCCTCACCGCTTCGTCCCGTTCGTCGAAAAGATGAGCGACCAGCCCCGAATCCCTGTCCAGCCCGAGCGTCAGCTGCGTCAGATCGTTTGAGCCGATCGAAAAACCGTCGAACCGTTCAAGGAATTGCTCCGCAAGGATCGCGTTCGAAGGGATCTCGCACATCATTATGATCCGCAGGCCGTCCTCGCCGCGTTTCAATCCGCTTTCTTCAAGAAGCTCAAGGACATCGTCGGCCTCTTCAACGGTCCTGACGAAGGGGATCATTATCTCGAGATTCTTCAGGCCCATATCGTTCCGGACCCGCTTGATCGCCTCGCATTCGAGCTTGAAGCAGTCGCGGAAAGACGAAGAGATGTAACGCGAAGCGCCCCGGAACCCGAGCATCGGGTTCTCCTCATCCGGTTCGAACACCGCCCCGCCGTACATATTCGCGTACTCGTTCGATTTGAAATCGGACAAACGCACGATCACCGGTTTCCCGTCGAAAGCGGCGCACAGCGTGCCGATCCCTTCCGCGAGCTTGCTGACATAGAACTCGACCGGATCCTTATAGCCGGCGGTCGCCTGAGCGATGTGCTCCTTGATCTCCTCGTCCATCAGCTCGTACCCAAGCAGCGCTTTGGGATGTATGCCGATGGTGTTGTTGATGATGAACTCAAGCCTCGCAAGTCCGATCCCGTGGTTCGGCAGCGTCCGGAAATCGAAGGCGCGCTCCGGGCTGCCGAGGTTCAGCATTATCTTGAACGGAAGCTCGGGAAGCGTTTCAAGACTTGTTTCGTCGATGTGGAAGTCGAGGATCCCTTCGTAGATCTTCCCGATGTCGCCTTCCGCGCAGGAAACGGTGGCGGAGTCCGTACCGTTCAGCCTCTCCGTCGCGTCGCCGCATCCGACGACGGCAGGCACGCCGAGTTCGCGCGCGATGATCGCGGCGTGACAGGTTCGTCCGCCGCGGTTCGTAACCAGAGCGGCGGCCTTCTGCATTACCGGTTCCCAGTCCGGATCGGTCATGTCGGTGACGAGCACGTCTCCTTCCTCGACCACTCCGATCCCCGAGATGTCCTCTACAACCCGAACCTTTCCGGCACCGATCCTCTGGCCGATGCTTCGTCCGGTGAGTACGGGGGTCGAATCACGCGAATCGAGTCTGTAGCGCTGGATGACGTTCTTCGAAGCCCGTGACTTCACAGTCTCCGGCCGCGCCTGGAGCATATAAAGCTTTCCGTCCGATCCGTCCTTGCCCCACTCGATGTCCATCGGACAGCCGTAATGTTTCTCGATGAGCACGGCCATTCTTGCAAGCTGTTCGACATCCTCGTCGGTAAGGGAGAAGGCGATTCTCTGCTCGGGCTCGACCTCGACCGTCTCGATGGCGTTCCGTTCGCCATAGACCATCTTCAAGGCTTTTTCGCCTCTGTGACGCCGGAGGATCGCCGAACGCCCTTCGGCGAGTGACGGTTTGTAAACGTAGAATTCGTCGGGATTGACGATGCCCTGGACTATGCCTTCACCGAGGCCCCACGATGAGGTGATCAACACGACGTCTTCGAAGCCCGATTCGGTGTCGATGCTGAACATCACGCCGCTTGCCCCGAGATCGCTCCTGACCATTTTCTGGATCCCTGCGGAGAGGGCGACTTCCGAATGATCGAAGCCGTGGTGGACGCGGTAAGAGATCGCGCGGTCGTTGTAGAGCGAGGCGAATACGTCGCGGACGCGAAGCAGCACATCGTCGATGTCCGAGACATTCAGGAACGTCTCCTGCTGTCCTGCGAACGAGGCTTCCGGAAGGTCCTCCGCGGTCGCGGAAGACCGCACCGCGAACGAATGGACCCCGTTCGAGTGCGAGTTGATCTTCTCGTACGCGCTCCGGATCTCGTCCTCCAGCCCGGGCTGAAGCTTCGCCGAAGTCACCCAGTGTCTGATCTCTTCGCCCGCTTTCGACAGCTCCGAGACATCCCCGACATCGAGCGACGAAAGCCGCTGATTGATCTTCTGCTCAAGGCCGTTGTGATCCAGGAAGCCGCGGTATGCGTCGGCCGTCGTGGCGAAGCCGTCAGGCACGGTGATGCCGGCCGACGAAAGATTCCTGATCATCTCGCCGAGTGACGCGTTCTTTCCTCCGACGGTCCCGACATCCTTCATATCGATGTCGTTGAACCACTTGATCGATTCGCTCATTGCGTTCTCTTTGTCTCTGAATAGTGGTAATGCATAATCTTATTCCAATAATCCCGCAACTTCTAATTCCATATGGACAAGCCAAAGAGAAGCGCATTCATCATCTCTGACGGAACCGGGATCACCGCCGAGTCGTTCGGCCACTCGCTCCTGACGCAGTTTCCATCGGTCGAATTCGCTACCGAGGTATTGACGTTCGTCGATACCGCCGAAAGGGCTGAGAAGGCCGTTGTGCAGATTCGAAAGGCCGCCAAGGCCACAGGGGCGAAGCCGATCGTCTTCGCGACGCTCGTGAATGAGGATCTGCGCGCAAAGGTCGCGGCGGCCGACTGCGTCTTCTACGACTTGTTCGAAACCTACCTGCAGCCTCTTGAAGAGGAGCTGGGAACCCGGTCTTCACACAAGGTCGGCGTCTCGCACGGCATCGTCAATCACGGTGGATACGCGTCGAGGATCGGCGCGATGAACTTCGCCCTCGAGACCGACGACGGGATGTCGATCGAGTCCTACAAAGGGGCCCAGATAGTCATCCTGGGCGTTTCGAGATCTGGAAAGACACCGACCTGCATATATCTCGCGCTGCAGTACGGGATCTACGCCGCGAATTATCCGCTGACGGACTCGGAACTTGATGCCGGTAAGCTGCCGGAAGTGCTTGTGCCTTTCAGGGAGAAGTTGTTCGGTCTGACGATCGATCCGTACAGGCTGCAGCAGATCAGGCAGGAAAGATATAACCGGGATTCGTACGCCTCATCCCGCCAGTGCCAGTACGAGATCGCCCAGGCGGAAGCCATCTACCGAAAAGCGCGGATCAGTTTTCTGAATTCGACGCAGATGTCCGTGGAGGAACTCGG
>JAGFIQ010000018.1 GCA_024103495.1 Aridibacter famidurans | reverse complement strand
CGGGAATTTGGCGGCCTAGCGTTTTGGTCGATCGTCAGCATCGCGTTCGGACAGACGCTTCTTGCCGCGTGCGACGAAGAAAGATCGATTGCGTATTCGACGAATCCGATCGTGGGTCCGAAAGCCGCGCCGATCGTAGAGCACTGGGCGGTCGAGATGCACGAGATCTGCTCCGATCTGCAGACCGACAGGTTGTCGGCGAAGATCTGGCAGGAGCGCATGGAGGCGCTCTTCGATAGGGTCGAGATGAATGATCTTCTCAAGTTCATCGACTTCGAAACGTTGAAAAAGCGGGTCGAGATGCCCGATCTGGGTGTCGGGACCCGGCCGGTGGTCTTTCCGAAACTGGAAGGCCTTTCCGAAAAGACCGTCTTCGTAAAGAAGATCTTCGGGATGAAAAAGGGCCGGGCAATAGTTCCTCACGGCCACAGCAGCATGGCATCCGCGCACCTTATCCTGAAAGGCGATTTTCACCTGAGGCACTTTGAAAAGTTGGCGAAAGAGGGTGAGAACCTTCGGATCAGGCCGACGATCGACAGGCAGGCGGCCGCCGGTGATTCGTCTTCGATCTCGGACGAAAGGGACAATGTTCACTGGTTCATCGCGAATTCCGACGAGGCTTTCACCTTCGACATCATCATGCTCGACCTGGGCGGGAAGAGTTACGACATCCATAACATCGACATCGACGCGGCTGAAAGAACCGGCGGGGATCTGCTGGCGCCGATCATCGACGTAGAGACCGCTCTGAAGAAATACGGTAAACAGCATCACGGCCCTCTCGCTTGAAGATGACGGAAGGGAAGCCGGCAGGATTATCCTGGAAGACAGCGCACAGGACCCTCGACCTCGACGCGGGCCCTATGCTGATGGCGATAATAAACGTTACGCCGGACAGTTTCTCCGACGGAGGAGAATACCTTGAACTCGATTCGGCGATCGCAGCGGCGGAAAAAGCGCTCGAGGAAGGCGCTGACATCCTGGACATAGGCGGCGAATCGACCAGGCCGGGATCCGCAAGGGTTTCGGAAGAGGAAGAGATCGCGAGGGTGGTCCCGCTTGTAGAGGACCTTGCAAAGCGATTTGACGCGCCGATCTCGGTCGACACGAGCAAGCGCGCGGTGGCGGAGAGGGCTCTCGAAGCCGGAGCGGAGATCATCAACGATATCTCCGGACTTCGGTTCGAACCCGAACTTGCCGAATCGGTCGCAGAGTCGGGCGCCGGGATCATCCTGATGCATTCCCGGGGCGATTTTGAGGAAATGCACTCGCTCGAACCTGTAGAGGACATACGATTCGAGGTCGCAAGCGGCTTCACCAAAAGTATTGGAATTGCGGTCACCGCCGGGATAGAGAAACAGCGGATCTGCCTCGACCCGGGTTTAGGCTTCGGGAAAAGCTTCGAGCAGAACCTTGAGTTGATACGCGGGCTTTCCGAGATCAAGAAAAAGTTCCCGGAATTTCCGATCCTCGTCGGAATCTCCCGCAAGTCCTTCATCGGGAAAATACTTGGTGACGCACCGGTTTCGAGGCGCCTCTGTGGTACGCTTGCGGCGAACGCTCTCGCGATCGTGAGCGGCGCCGACATTTTGCGCGTTCACGATGTAAAGGCGCACAGGGACCTCATAGACGTTATGAAAGCGATCGGAGTCTCACGATGAAAATGAAAATCACCATCCCCGCCGCGATCCTGATTTTCGTCGCGGTGTTCGCGAGCGAGACGCTCGCGGATGTGGCGCCGCCTCCGGGTTTCTTCGCCGCCGAGAACGCGCTTGAACTCCGCAGCAAGACGGAGCTCAAGGGATACCGCTTCTTCCTTACCGATGCTTCCGGCGAGATCGAAGAGATAGTTTTCAGCCCCGGAACTGCCAAGGTCTTCGAAGCCGCGGGAAGAGGCGGCGCGTCGCGTTTCGCGTCAGTATGGGCGGTGCCGTCGGACAGCCTGGAAGGACGCGACCTCGACGAAGGATCGCTTGCGGAGCTGGTCGGCGAGCTTGAACAGGAGAAGTTCGCCGGACAGGTGAGGCTGCTCGGTCACGAGTTCAGGAAAGAGGTCTCTGTGATCGAGTCCGGCGCCGAACACCGGGAGATTTACGAGATATCGATCGCTGCCGATTCCGGTAAACCTACCGCGAACCCGCTGGCCGGCGAAACCCTCACGACGCTGCCGGGCGGGTCCAGCGGCCTGATCGTCGCGGCGGTCGGCGGAGCACTGATGTTCGGAGCAATTTTGATAGGCGGGCTTCTGATCATTAGGCGGTTGCACAGGAGAAGTCTAAAATAAGGAAAGTTGTCATGGTCAGACGTTCTTCACGACCGCTTCTCACCTTTGGGGCGCTGTTCGCTGCGATGTTGCTTTCGATCGGCGCGACAGATTGTTACAAGCCGGTCACAAATTCCGGACTCCCTTCACACATCAAGCGTGTCGCGGTTCCCGCTTTCCAGTTCGAAGCCGGCGGGGCACGATACAAGGTCTCTTCGCGATTCACAGACGCCGTGATCCGGGAAATGATCAAGCGCGGGCGGGGCTTGAAGGTCCAGGGAACGCGCGAAGGAGCAGATGCGGTCGTCGAAGGCACGATACGGGATTTTACGTTTTCCGGCGTGTTGCTGGACCGCGATGGCCGCGCACGCGTGTACGAGGTCGTCATCACTTCCGCCGTTACGATCACGGACCTGAAGAACAACAGGGTAATTTACGACAATCAGAATTTCATCTTCCGCGATTCCTTCGAATTCAGCGATGACCCTCGCTCGTTCTTCAACGAGGAGGACCCTGCCGTTGAAAGAATGGCCAGGGCTTTCGCCGCTTCCGTCATTTCGACCGTCGTGAACGGGATCGGAGTCCGCGATGAGAAGGGGAATTGAGGACCTTCGGTCCGATGTCTGAAGCCGATGAACGTCCTTTCAACACAAGATCTCCGCAATCTTCTGCGAAAGAAAGAGATCGCCCCAGTCTACCTCCTGTTCGGCCCCGAAACCCACCAGCGAAATCTTGCGGCTCAGCACATCTCGGATCTCGCCTTGAAGGACGCCCAGTTGAGAGATTTCAACGAAACTGAAGTAAGCCTGAACTCCCGGGATGTTGTTGAAGCGGTCGCGGCGGCGGAACAGCTTCCGATGATGGGATCGCGCAGGGTAGTTCGGGTGACGGATGTGGCGGTTTCGACGAACGTCCAGGTCTGTAATATCAAGGAAAAGGACGAAGCCGCACTCGAGAGCTACCTGAAGGATCCGGCCGATTCGACCGTGCTGATCTTCGTCGCAGACGAGATCGACAAGCGGCTCAAGGTCTCGAAGCTCCTGATCGAAAACTCTGTCGCGGTTGAGTTCACACGGCTCTCCGAGCCCGAGCTGATCCAGTTCGCGCGGGACAAAGTCAGGGAAGCAGGTTCGACGGCCGACGAGAAGACGGTTCGCCAGATCGTCGCCCTCGTAGGTAACGACCTTAGAAAAGTCTCGATCGAGATAGAAAAGCTCTCTGTCGGGGCCCATCCCGAGGCGATGATCACTTTCGATCTTGTGAATGAACTTGTTCCGGCGTCAAGGGAGCTGACGAACTTTGAGCTGACCGATCATCTTCTCGAAAACAGGCCCGTTCGCGCCCTTCAGGTCCTGAAAGAAAGGCTTGATGACGGCGCGGAGCCGCTCATGATCCTTGGCTTGATCGGCAGCAACTTTCACAAGCTGCTGCTTGCGAAGGAACTGATGAACGAGGGAGTGCCGCGAAGCGAGGTCACTCGGTCTCTGAGACTTCCGTACAGGAAGCAGGAGCCGTTTCTCGCTCTCGCGCGAAAGACCGACCGCGACAAGTTCGCCGAAATCCTGAAGAGGATCGCACGCACGGACCTCGCGATAAAGACCTCAAAAGGAACTCCCAGGATGCAGATCGAGACGCTGGTTTGCGAGCTGGCGTCGATGCACTGATCCACACCTAAACACTCGGTTCGAAATGAACAAGGCACTTGTCTTCATTCTCTCAGCAATAGTATTGCTCGCCGCCTGCGGCGGTTCTGTCGGACCCTCCGATAACGATGCAAGTGAAGCGGTACGGACCGATGACTCCATTGCGCAGACCACGCCGGCGGATCCGTCCGCAAGATTCCGGCGCGAGATCGGAGATTCGAAGGGCGTTGTCGTGCTGACCGACAAATACGGCGAAGAGGACACCGTAAAGATCTACGACAAAGGCGGTCCCGTCTGGTACGAGTTCTCGTACTATGACGAGAGCGCTTTCGATGAACTGGAGAGCATCAACACCGATTTCAAGCCGTTTGCGTTCCATCCGGATTACCTTCTACTGGCAATGAGGGTCGTCGGAGAGGACGCCGCGCTTTTCGAGGTCGTCGTGAACGAGGAATCGGACCTCAGAAAGTTCGTCCGCAAGGATGACGAGAATCTTGCCTACGAGACCTTTGAAGACCACATTCTTACCGTCTACGCAGTGGATTTCGACCAGAAGGCAAATCCTCTTCGCTCCGGTCCTGGGGCAGATCCGTTGAACGGAGATTTTTCCAAGGTCCCGATCTTCAAGCCTTCAAAGGTGGAAGGCGAATGGCTGGAGGTGATCTTCAGCGCTCCGGACGATGTTCTGGCGAATACGAACGCGAAAGGTCAGGAAAATGAGCCCTCGAGAGGCTGGATCAGGTGGCGTGAGGGAAATCTGTTGCGGGTCGCGTTGTTTTATGTCGCCTGACGGGCACAAAAAAGGGAAGCGAGACTGCTCGAAGCTCGCTTCCCTAAATTCAAAGGAGAAAACGTACCTGCCGTGCTAGGCTGCCAGCTCGTTGACGTGCCTCGTCAGACGGGCTTTGTAGCGAGCCGCCGTGTTCCTGTGCAGGATGTTCTTGTTGACCATCTTGTCGATGATCGAGATCGTCGGCTGAAGCTGTTCCTGCGCCGCCGTTTTGTTGCCTTCCGCAAGCGCCGCCCTCAGCTTCTTGATCTGCGTCCTCAGGCTGCTGCGGTTGCTGCGGTTGATCGCGCGCCGCTTGACATTCTGCCTGATCCTCTTCTTTGCTGATTGATGATTTGCCATTTATAAGCTCCAAATCCGTTGACAATACACCTCAACGAAATTACCAAGTATAGATAGCCGGAAAAGAAGTGTCAAGCGAGGTTTAACGGCGTTTCAGCGCTCGAAACGAGTGGCGAACGTGTGCAGAAGATCGACAAGAAGCACGACTATCGGCGGGTAAAAGATCAGCTCGAAAGCGAGTGTTTCGGAGATCATTCCCGCAAGGCTCGCGGACTCCACACGGACAAGAAGAGGCCGAATCAGAAGTCCGGCCAGTATGCTGACGATCATTCCGCCGACAAGAAAACTTGTTGCCGAGATCCTTGAATACGGTCGGTTCTCCTCCTCGATCCCGCGCAGGATCGAATCGTGTATGTCTTCCGAAGAGTACGTATAGCGTTCGTAGCCAGCCTGCAGCCGCTTTACGAGGTGAAGCACACCTATCACAAAGAGCGTGAAGATCACGATCTTTCCGAGGAAGTTGGAGTCGGACCAGAACTCCGGTTTCAGCGCCGCCGTGAAGATGGTTGAGACGAACAGAGCGACAACCGGGAAGATCACTTTCTGGAGCGCTTTCGCTTCGCGGCGCTCTTCCTCGATCATTCGGTCGATGATCGCGTTATAGCGGCGCTCATAGGCCATCTGGCGAGCGCGCCTGGCGTGCGGATTATCGGAACTGAAGACCGAATCGCGGCTGGCGAACGTCTCGCGCAGCATTTGCTTGTCGTAAGCCGCCCGTTCTTTGGGATTACTAAGTACCTGGTACGCCTTGGCGATCTGGGTGAATTCTCTGGAGGCGGAAGCGTCACCGTCGTTCACGTCCGGATGCTTGCGCCGCGCGAGCCTTCTGTACGCGGAACGGATCTCTGCCCTTGAAGCGTTCTGCGACACTCTGAGGACGTTGTAGTAGTTGACCATCTCAGGGATTATGGGACCTTTGGACCGGCTTGAACTGCTGTGGCCCGGGCGTGTCCTGACGGCCTAATGTTAGCACATCGCGCGGTCCCGGACTTTGGTCTGAATGCGCGTTTCCGGTCGTTGCGCGTATGACCGAACATCAGCTCGATTGTTCCGCCGGGCGTGGGGTTGGCTTCTCCGTCGAATCCGAACTCGCCCCCAGCGCCTTAAGGATCGCGGCGGCTTTGTCCAGGCTCTCGAGATACTCCTTTTCGGGCTCGCTGTCTATCACAACACCGCCTCCGACGTTGAACTCGGCGGTGCGATCCCGGACGACCATCGTCCTGATCGCGACGCTCAGATCGTAGCATCGCGAGCCTTCCGGAGAATCACCCTGCGAATTCGGATTCCAGATGTCGTCCAGGCGCGGCATCGCGGATCTCCCGAAAGAGAACCCGATCGCACCCATCGAGAGCCCGCGTGCGGATGGCTCGAGGTCGTCAATGATTTCCATCGTGCGGATTTTCGGGCATCCGGTGATGGAACCGCACGGGAAAAGCGCCCTGAGCAGGGAGGAGATCCCCGTATCGGGCCTAAGGTCCCCGGAGATCGTCGACACGAGATGAAAGAGGCTGGGAAGTTCCTCGATGCGGCACAGAGAGTCGACCTCTACGGTGCCATACTCGCAGACGCGCCCCAGATCGTTGCGAAGAAGGTCCGTGATCATTACGTTTTCCGCCCTGTCTTTCGGACTCGACGCAAGATCATCCCGAAGCCTCTTGTCTTCTTCGGGGTCGCTGCCTCTGGGCCGTGTGCCCTTGATAGGAGACGCCTCGATCCGGTGTCTTCCGTTCTCGAATCCCGTGCGAAAGAAGCGCTCGGGTGAAATGCTGATGACGTGATCCTGCGATCTCTCTATGAAAGCCGAAAAAGCTGCCGGGTGGTCTCTCCTGAGGGTCAAAAAGAGCGAACCGGGATCGATCGCGCCGCTGTTCACTCTTATCTTCTGCGTGAGGTTCGTCTGGTAAGTCTCGCCCGAGCGTATGAGCTCCAGTATATCTCCGATCTTCGATACATATTCTTCGCGGGACATCTCGAATTCCGGCGAGGTCGTCCGTGAACTATCGGATTCCGGGGCCCTTTCGTAAGGCGGGGTTCCGAGGATCGCATCCTTCAGCACGGCTTCGGCTGCGGGTTCACCCTCGATGAACGTCGCTCCGCTCGAATAGTCGTGCACGACCACAGCTTCGTAGGCGGCGGTGAAGATGAAGGGCTCGCTCCCCGGCTTGTACCTTAAGTGCTTCAGCTTGTGAGTTCCCTGGAGGATCCGTCCGAAATCGTACGAAACGGTGACAAACAGCGCGGGAGATTCCCGATCGAGTTCATCCAGGTGCGAAAGCGCCCTTTCGGCATCGGCGTCGAAAGATTCAACGGATACAATTGCGTCGAACCCGGCCACCAGCAGCCCGGAGCCCCATCCTCTTTTGCCGCAGGCATCGAGGATGGAAACAGGCGCCGTCTCCGACATCGTCAGGATCCTGCCTACAAGGTCTTCCGGGCTCAGTTTCAATGGGATCACCGCAGAATCTTAGCACGCCTGGAATGTTTCGCTTACGGCAGTTAATGTCGTAATATGACGCAATCGCGCGGGCTCCCCGCTTCAACACAAATATGACAGATCGATCGAAAGGCAGGCTGGATCTCGTGCGAGGGCTGGGGCTTCTTGCGGCGGTCTCAATAATCATCGGGAACGTTATAGGGACGGGCGTTTTCCTCAAGGCCCGCGTGATGACCTGCAATGTGGGAAGTCCCGGCTGGGTGCTGACTGCCTGGATCGCCGCCGGTCTGCTTTCCTTAGCGGGCGCGCTGACTTATGCGGAGATCGCCGCTATGAAGCCCAAGGCCGCCGGCGATTACGTCTTTCTGCGGGACGCTTACGGCCGCGTGACGAGCTTCCTTTACGGCTGGATGCAGATGTTCATCGCGAAGACCGGTTCGCAGGCGGCCGTGTCCGTTGCGTTCGCGATCTTCCTCAACGACTTTCTGGGTGGAACGCTTCGTCGGGTACTTTATTCGGGTTACGTTCCGGGTAGATCTTTTAGCTTCAGGGTGTTGTGGTGGTTTGTAGACTTCGAGATCGGCAATTTCACCTATGAGCTGACATCGCTTCAGATCGTCGCAGTGATGATGATCGTGATCTTCACGACGATCAACTGTGCTTCCGTATGGGTCGGTGGCCAGCTGGCAACCTATTTCACCGCCATCAAGATCGCGCTTGTCTTGCTTGTCGGAGTCGGCGCATTCCTTCTTGCCGACGGCTCGTTCGGGAACTTTGCGATGGATGCGGCGGGAGGAACCTGTGAAGAGGTCGCCGATACGGTCAAGTACGGTGCCGCGGGGTTCACGTTCCTTGGAGGCTTCAGCGCCGCGATGATCGGAGCCCTCTGGGGCTATGACGGCTGGAACAATGTCACCTTTGTCGCCGGAGAGGTTAAGGATCCGGGCCGCAACATTCCGATCGCATTGATCGGCGGCACCGCGCTGATTATGGTGCTCTACGTGATCATCAACGCAGCCTATTTTTACGTGCTCACGCCGGAGATGATCGCCTCTGTTTCGACCCAATCATCGGTCGCGCAGGAGGTTGCGGTACGGTTCCTGGGCGCCGGGGCGCTGAGCCTTATGGCGATCGGCCTGATGGCTTCGTCCGCGGGAACGCTTCACACGTCGATCCTCTCAGGGGCGAGGGTGCCGTATGCGATGGCGCGCGACGGGCTTATGTTCGAGCGCCTGGGAAGGCTGTCCGAAGCGACGCGCGTACCCGTCGGAGCGCTGATCGTGCAGGGGATATGGGCGTGTCTTCTCGCGTTGTCGGGTTCGTTTGACACGCTGACTAACTACGTAGTGTTCGGGTCCTGGATCTTCTACACTCTTGTAGGCGGGTCTATCTTCGTATTCCGGAGAAAATATCCCGATATGGAAAGGCCGTACAAGGCTTTCGGCTATCCAGTGGTTCCGATCCTGTTCATTCTTACAGCGACCGCTCTGCTTGTGAATACAGTGGCGACGGACACGATAAACTCGCTGATCGGCATTTTCCTGCTTTTGCTCGGATTGCCCGTTTACTCCTATTTGAACCGCATTTACGGCGGTCGAAGTGAATCAGAGAGTTCAGATGGTTAAGGACAGGAGAAAAGGGGTGGAACGAAGATCGGTAAAACGCCACGAGGTCGCCCTCGATGTCGACTGGGAAGGCGCCCAGGGCCGCGAGAGCGGCGTGCTCGGGGACATCAGCGAGAAAGGCTGTTTTGTGCTTGGATCGGGGAATGTGGAAGACGGTGAGACCGTGAACATCTTCGTCCCGATCTCCGACGGAATGAAGATCCAGTTCACGGGCGAGGTCGTCAATCACGTCGTCGAGATCGGCTTCGGGTTGAAATTCGTTGGCCTCAACGAGGCCCAGAAAGAGCTTCTCCAGCGGATTCTTGAGTCAGCGATGAACAGTGAGCAGTGAGCAGCGTGCAGTGAGCGGTGAGCCGTTTAGCGTGTACACTTGTGCACACGAAGTAATCCGGGAACCATCGCGCAAACTTCAGTTTGCGCCGCGCGAACGCCCGGGAATTCCCGCTCCAAGATTCCGGCTCCGTTTAGAGAAGCGCTTTGCGCTGCTGAGGTAGCGCGAACTTCAGTTTGCGCCGGGCGAACGCCCGGGAATTCCCGCTCCAAGATTCCGGCTCCGTTTAGACAAGCGCTTTGCGCTTGCATTAGGAGGGCGAAGTCCGACTGAGTCCGCGCGCATTGCACCACACCACGTTACGCGGAACCCGCACGTTGTTCAGACCCGCCCTTGATGGCTTGCGCGCCTATCCGAGGGAAACCGGTAAAAGTGTGCTCTTGAAACATTTATCGGACCAGGGAATCCTTATCTAAATGAGCTGCAGCGAATCACCTTTCAAAAGATCTCACTACGCAGCGAACATCCTGGCCGCTTTTCTACTTGCGAGCATTTGTTTGAGTATTGCGACAGATGCGATTGAAGTCCACAACGGCAGGGTTGCGGAACAGGTCCGACGCGAAGCCTGTGTCGCCACGGGAGAAGAACAGCATTGTTTTACTTACTACAAGATCAGTAGTCAGCGGGACGGCATTTACCGGCTTGCGATCCTTCTTTGTGCTGTTCCGCTCCTGATTCTTGTGAGGGAACGGCGGTTTTTTATGCTTCAGGTCGTTTTCTTGACTTCTGTCCTTTCTATATTTGCGCTTTGGGCGGCAGGAGATTGGATACGGTTAAGATCGAATGAGAACAACTCATTGCATTTGCTCGTCAGTGACAAGAATATTTTCGATTTTATCACCTTGATCTTCTCAATTTCGTTGGCGTTCCTGAAGGTTGTCTGTTGGCGGCAAGCGGTTAACGTAAGACTGTCCTCCTGAGATCTTAATGCAGCGAGCCGCGCGGGCGCGGCCTTGGCAGCGCGGAGCGCTGCTCTAAACGGATGGCGTGCTTTAAGCGGGTCTCGCCGGGCGGGCGCGGCCTTGGCACAGCGCAGAGCGCTGGTCTAAACGGATGGCGTGTTCTATGCGGAGCGCGCCGGGCGGCGAACGGCGCGCGACAAGCTGAAGCTTATCGGACAGCCCAGACAAGTCGAAGCTTATCGCACAGCTAGTCCTCCAGAGATTCCAATGCCTCCGAAGCGATCTCGCGGTCATCGAAGTGGAACTTGTCGCTCCCGATTATCTGATACGTCTCGTGGCCCTTTCCGGCGATTATCACGACGTCCTTAGGCCCGGCTTTCGATACCGCAAGATGGATCGCCTCACGTCGGTCCGTGCAGGTCAGGTAGGGTGTTCCCGTATCCTTCAGCCCCTCTTCGATCTCCGAAATGATCTTCACAGGATCTTCCGTCCGCGGATTGTCAGACGTCACGACGACGAGGTCGCTGTGTTCGCCCGCGATCTTGCCCATCGGCGCGCGCTTGCTCTTGTCGCGGTCCCCGCCGCATCCCATCACGGTGATGATCCTTCCTTCGGCGAGGTCCCGCGCCGTTTTTAGAGTGTTCAGAAGCGCGTCGTCCGTATGAGCGTAGTCGACGATCACGGCGAACGGCGCGTCCGAAGGCACGCGTTTGAACCTTCCGGGGGCTCCGACACAGGTTGAGAGCCCTTCGACGATCGATTCCAGGCCGTGTCCGAGGTCCAGAGCGACCGCCGAAGCGGAGAGCATGTTGTAGACGTGCGGCCTTCCGATGAGCGGAGAAGCGATCGAAGCCGAGCCTTCGGGAGTGCTCAACTCGAACGTGGTCCCTCTCAGTAGGGATACCTCGATCTTCCTTGCTGCGAGGTCGGCCTCGGCGAGCTGGGAGGTCGTGATGACCTTTTGCCCGTTCGCGGCCAGTCCTTCGACGAGCTTCCTTCCCCAGGGATCGTCGATATTCACGATCGAGGCCCCGGGAGCCTTTCCAAGCCTTCCGTCAAACAACTTCTTCTTCGCGTCGAAGTAGTTCTCCATCGTGTGATGGTAGTCGAGGTGGTCCCTCGTCAGGTTGGTGAAGACCGCGGAGCGGAACTCGAGCCCGTCGCAGCGGTGGAGGTCGATGGCCTGCGACGAGGCTTCCATCACCGCAGACGAACAGCCGTTCCCGATCGCTTTCCGAAGGAACCGCTGAGTGTCGGAGGCCTCGGGAGTGGTCCTGACGGCAGGTTCAGACTCCTTTCCGATCCTGTATTCGACGGTCGTGAGCATCGCCGCCGTCTTTCCGGCCGCCTCAAGCAGCGCGAAGACCAGGTATGTTGTCGTCGTCTTGCCGTTCGTCCCGGTAATCCCGACAAGGTCGATTTCGGCTGAAGGATCTTCCTGAACGGCCTTCGCGGCGAATGCGAGCGCGATCCTCGCGTCCCCTACCCTCAGCCAGTCGCCTTCGAAGCCTTCCGGAGCCTCCAGCTCGGAGATCACGCCGGCCGCGCCCCGGCGCATCACGTCGTTGATAAACCGGTGTCCGTCCACGGTTGCGCCGCGGATCGCAACGAACAATGAACCGTCACGGGCCTGGCGCGAATCGTGGATTACATCCGTCACTTCCCGCGTTCCGCTTCCGCTGAGCTGCGCACCGACAACCCTCGCTAATTCGCCTGTTTCGATCGAAAGACCGCTCAACTTCTACCTCTCGTCAACCGTATAAGGATTTGAAACACTTGATTTTAACGAAGGAAATCTTACTATTAAGCCAAAGGGAATGACAAAATGAAAATCCTGAAACTGATCGTTCTCCTGATCGCGATAGGCTTGGGGGCCTATATACTACTGTGGCTTTTCGGCGTCATCGCCAGCCTTCTTTGGTACGTATTTTGGATCGCCCTTGTGGGCATCGGCGGGTACGTGGGGTACAAACTGTTCCTGTCCGGCGGAGACGAGGAGACCCCCAAGCTCGAAGAAAAACGTCCCACCGCGATCGGCGAGATGGAGAATGTGGACAGGGCTCTGGAAGAGTACCGCGAGAAGTACCTTCCGAAGGACCGATGATCGTCCTGACAAGCCTCTACTTCCGCCCTTGATAAAGACCATTTCAAGTGCGGCAGATCTTCCGTTACCGGACGGTCCCGTACCGCTTCGTTCAAATCCGGCCTGCTAGACAATCCCTCGCTATTTCGCTACATTCGAAGGGCGTATCAGATATTTGTAACCCGCTTTGCGGGCCCATTTTTTGAGCTTGCCGAGGTGGTGTAATTGGTAGCCACGCTAGTCTTAGGAACTAGTGCCGCAAGGCGTGCGAGTTCGAGTCTCGCCCTCGGCACCACATAAAATCCGCACGAACTTCGATCCGGTTACGCCGGATCGCGTGATTTTAGAACGCGGTCCCGGCTCGCGGCGGCATTTGTTCCGCATCCGCCTTTGGCCTGTCCGCTAAGAATATGAACACCGAATTAATCGACAGATCAGAAACCAATAAAGAGATCCGTATAGAGATCGCCCCTGACGAAGTTAGAAAGGTCTACGACGCCGTTTCGAAGAAATATGCAGGCAAGGTGCAAGTTCCCGGATTCAGGAAGGGGCTCGCACCGCTCGACGTCATACGGATGCGCTTCGCCGAGGACATCAAGAACGACGTCATCCAGCAGCTGCTTCCCGAGAGGGTCACTTCCGCGATAGAGGAACACGGCCTTAGGCCGCTTTCGGAGCCTCACATCCATCTCGAAGACCACGAGAACCTCAAGGTCAACGGTTCCCAGACGCTGGTCGTCGGAGTGCACGTCGAGGTGATGCCCGAGATCCCCGATCCCGCTTACGAAGGCCTTGAGGCGACCCGCCGGGTCCGGCAGATAGGCGATGACGAGGTAGAAAGCATCATTGAGGAAAGACGACAGCAGCAGTCGACATTCCTGCCAGCGGATGACCGCAAGTCCGAAGATGGCGATATGGTCATCGTCGATCTGAAAGGAACCTTCGCGGACGATCCTGAGGCGGATCCGATCGAGGTGACCGACCTTGAGGTGCAGCTGGGGGACGATCTCATAGAGAAGTCGTTCACGGAGAACCTGGTCGGTGTTAAGGCCGGTGATGAGAAGGAGTTCAAGGTCGATTATCCGGAGGAGTTCTCGTCCCCTGCGCTCGCGGGCAGGACGGTCGAGTACAAAGCGTCGGTGAAATCGGTCGGGAAGGTGGAACTGCCCGAACTGGATGACGAATGGGTGGCAAGCCTCGATGAAGAGGCCAAGACGGTCAAAGATTTGAAGAAGCGGCTCAGGGACCAGATGGAGACGCTGGCGGAAGGCGACGCGGATGCAAGGGTAAGGAACGACCTCATCGCAAAGCTGATCGAGAAGCACGAGTTCGAGGTTCCGAACGCGCTGATCGAATCACAGGCGAGGAACCTTCTGGACAATTTCGCGCGTGATCTGGCGGAGAAGGGCGTTGACCTGAGCAAGGTAGACCAGCAGTTCGTGGAAATGACATATCACCAGATGCGGGGCCAGGCAGAGAGAGACGTTCGAGGAGCGATCCTGCTCGAGAGGGTGGCGGATCTGGAGAAAGTTGAGATTTCGGAAGAGGACGTGAACGCGGAGATCGAGACGATGGCCGCCTATTACCAGGTGCCGGTGGAGCAGATCCGCGCATCGATCGCGCAGCAAGGAGGCCCTTCGGTAATCGAGAACAACCTGAGGACCCGCAAAGCAGTTGAGGCGATGGTCGGAAAGGCAAAGATCTCGGAAGGGGAGTGGGTGGACGAGCGTCATCCTGCGGCCGCTGAGGCGGCGGAAGAGAAACCGAAGAAAAAGGCGAAGGCGCCTGCCAAGAAACGGAACGCGGCAAAGGCCAAGGCGGGCAAAAAGCCGGAAAAGAAGAAATAGAGCGGCCGGGTATTTCCGGGGTTGGCAATTCGGAAGATTAATTGTATTATCTTGGGCGGTGGCGAGAGCCATTGTCCCCAACAGTTTATCTTCTCTCAGTTAAACCAACATCTCAGATATCCCGGTCCCTTACCATTCATAGAAAGGAAGAGAGAAATACTATGGCTTTAGTACCAATGGTGGTCGAACAGACTTCGCGCGGCGAACGGGCGTTCGACATCTACTCGCGTCTTTTGAAGGACAGCATCATCTTCATCGGCACGCCGATCGACGACACGATCGCCAATCTGATCGTAGCGCAGCTGCTGTTCCTCGAGGCGGAGGATCCGGAAAGGGACATCAATCTGTATATCAACTCGCCCGGCGGATCGATCACTGCCGGGATGGCCATCTACGACACGATGCAGTTTATACGGAACGACTGCACGACGATCTGCGTAGGTCAGTGCGCATCGATGGGAGCTCTCCTGCTTGCCGCAGGCGCTAAAGGAAAGAGGTTTGCGCTTCCGCACTCGAGGATTCTGATCCATCAGCCCTCGGGCGGCGCGCAGGGGCAGGCGACCGATGTCCGCATCATGGCGGAAGAGATCCTTCGTATGCGTGAACTTACCTCGAGGATACTGTCCGAGCACACGGGGCAGTCTTTCGAACAGGTCGAACAGGATGTCGAACGCGACCGTATCATGTCGCCGATCCAGGCCAAGGAATACGGCCTCATCGACGAGGTAATCGAGCATCGCGAGAAACCCAAGTAGTCAGTGACTCAAGCCGTTCAGGTTCGGGAGCCGTTTCAAGACCGTTATGTCGATACTCAGACCAGAAGAAGTGCTAAGGTGCTCGTTTTGCGGCAAGTCGCAGAACGAGGTCAAGAAATTGATCGCAGGTCCAAGCGTTTACATCTGCAACGAATGCATTGACATTTGTAACGAGATCATAAACGACGACGAACAGGCGGAAGCGGCGTCGACCCGGACCACGATCCCCAAACCGCATGAGATCAACGAGTTCCTGGACGATTATGTGATCGGCCAGGACGATACGAAAAAGCGGCTGGCAGTGGCGGTTTACCAGCACTACAAGCGGCTCGAGCTTGCGAAGCGGCGGTCGGATGTCGAGATCCAAAAGTCGAACATACTTCTCATCGGGCCCACAGGGACCGGCAAGACGCTGCTCGCTCAGACGCTCGCCAGGTTTCTGAGCGTTCCATTTTGCATCGTCGATGCGACGACGCTCACGGAGGCCGGTTACGTCGGGGAGGATGTCGAGAACATCATCCTGAAGCTGCTTCAGGCGGCGGGGAACGACGTGGAGAAGGCGCAGGAAGGGATCATCTATATCGACGAGGTCGACAAGATATGCCGGAAGGACGACAGCCCTTCGATCACCCGCGATGTCTCGGGCGAGGGCGTCCAGCAGGCGCTGTTGAAGATACTCGAAGGCACCGTCGCCAACATTCCTCAAGGCGGGGGACGCAAACATCCGCAGCAGGAGTTCCTGCCGATCGACACAACGAACATACTTTTCATATGCGGCGGGGCGTTCGTCGGGCTCGAGAAAGTGATCGAAAGGCGCCTTAGGAACAAGTCGCTTGGTTTCAAGGCCGAGGTCAAGAACGCTGCCGAGCGCCGGGCGGAGGTCGCGAACAAGCTTGAGCCGGACGATCTTGTGCACTTCGGACTCATTCCCGAGTTCGTCGGCCGTCTTCCGGTAACCGGTATTCTCCACGAGCTCGACGAGGATGCGCTGGTCAAGATCCTCACCGAACCGAAGAACGCGCTCGTGAAGCAATATCAGAGGAAGTTCGAATTCGATAACATCAGGCTCAAGTTCACCGACGGCGCGTTGAAGGCCATCGCGAAACAGGCCTTCGAACGGAAGGTTGGAGCCCGCGGCCTGATGATGATACTTGAGGAACTTCTCCTGGAGCCGATGTTCGAGCTTCCTTCCCAGCAGAAGGTGAAGGAACTTGTTATCACCAAGGACGTGGTCGAACGAAAGGCCGCGCCGTTCGGCACGGTCAAGAAGAAAGAAGCAGCCTGATCATTGCACATTGGGCAATGGTCAATGGGTGGGAGGGGCCCGAACACCTATATATGACCGACAACCAGGGAATGATTGACTTGGAGCGCGCTCAAACTCGAGTGCGCTTCTCTTTTTTGGTCACAACCTCCGGGACCTGATTTCGGATCCTTGAGTTCCTGCGATTGACCGTTGAGCAATGACAACTGGTCGTTGCCCTCAGTATCCAACCGCCTCTCCGTCGCTCCTGCCGTCGATAACTCCGATCCTGAAACCGTCATCGTCGATCGCCACCGCCGTGGCCGAAGCGATGTACCCCGGTCCGCTGGCGAACTTATGCCCATAGCGCTCGAGCACCAGGCGGGTATCTTCTGAGATCCCGTATGGTTCATAGAATATCTGGTCTGGAAGCCATTGATGGTGGATCCGCGGGGCGTCGATCGCCTGCTCGAGGTTCATCCCGTGGTCGATCGCATTGATCACGGTCTGGATCACGGCGGTGATGATCCTGGGTCCTCCTCTGGCACCGACAGCAAACCAGAACGAACCGTCCGGGCGCAGAACGATCGCCGGCGTCATCGACGAAAGTGGCCTTTTTCCGGGTTCTATCGAGTTGGCTTCGCCCTGCACAAGACCGAACATATTGGCCTTTCCGGGCTGCGAAGCGAAGTCGTCCATCTCGTCGTTCAGAAGGATCCCCGTTCCCCTCGCGGTGACCGCGCTGCCGTAGATATTGTTGATCGTGTAAGTGTTTGCTACGGCGTTCCCGTCCTTGTCGACCACCGAGTAATGGGTAGTGTCCATTGATTCCGCCGCAGGTTCGATACCGGGCTTGATCTCGGAACTCGGCGTCGCCTTGTCCTTTCGTATCGATTCCGCGCGTTGTGCAGCGTATGATTTTTCGAGAAGTCGCCCGGCCGGAACATCTGCGAAGTCGGGATCTCCCATCAGTTCCGCACGGTCCGCGAAGGCCCGTTTCATCGCCTCGACGAGAAGGTGGTTCTTCGCCGCCGAATTGAATCCAAGCGCCTTCAGATCATATCGCTCAAGGATATTCAGCACCTGAAGCAGAACGATCCCGCCGGAGGACGGCGTAGGCATCGAGACGATGTTGTGTCCGCGGTAGGTTCCCTCGACAGGCTTTCGCTCGACAGCTTTGTAGTTCTTCAGGTCCTCTAGCGTCATCAGGCCGTTGTTCCGCTTCATGTCATCGGCGATCAGCCTTGCAGTGGTTCCTTCGTAGAATCCCCTGGCGCCTTCATCCCGTATCCTCGCTAGTGTTTCGGCAAGATCCTTCTGGACCAGTCTGTCGCCTGCTTCGAGATAGTCGCCGCCGTTCAGGAAGATCCGTTCGCTGTCCTCGTACTTGCCCAGGCTTTCCCTGTGCACATAGAACATGACTGCCAGACGCCTTGAAAGTACGAAGCCCTCCTCCGCAAGCTTTCTCGCCGGCTCGACGAGTTCTGACCACTTGACCTTTCCCGACCCGTACTTCTTAAAGGCCAGTTCGAATCCGGCGACGGTACCCGGAACGCCTGCGGACCTGTATCCGATCACGGATCCGCCTTCGCCGCGGATGGGATTCCCATCCTTGTCGAGGAAAATATCGCGCGACGCCGCCTTCGGAGCCATTTCTCGGTAGTCGATCGCGGCGGTCCTTCCGTCTGCCAGCCTTATCACCATGAAACCGCCACCGCCTATGTTCCCCGCCTCCGGATATACGACCGCCAATGCGAAACCGACCGCGATCGCTGCATCCACCGCATTTCCGCCTTTTTTCATTATTCCGTCACCGATAACAGAAGCGAGCGGATGTTGCGAGGTCGCTACCGCGTTTCTTGCCGCAACCGGTTCGCTCGCCCGGGTAGGTGTGCCGACCGCGACGAGGACGAACGAGAGCGCAAGTGCCAGGACTATTCTTAAAAATGTGGTTCGTTTCATAATCTTCGGCAACATAGAAGGACCCTGAGTCTGCACCGGGGCTTGCAGGTGCGCG
>JAGFIQ010000014.1 GCA_024103495.1 Aridibacter famidurans | reverse complement strand
TCGGCGCATGAGGCCGGGATCGTTCATCGCGACATCAAGCCTGCCAACATTATGGTCCGCGAGGACGGGATCGTGAAGGTCGTCGACTTCGGCATCGCAAAGCTCGTCAAGACGGGATTCGAATCGGATATCGAAGGAGAAGCGCCGACGATATCCAAGATCGGAACCGCTCCGGGAATGCTCATAGGGACGCCGAAATATATGTCCCCCGAGCAGGCACGCGGCAAACCGGTCGATCACAGATCCGACATTTTCAGTTTCGGGCTCGTGCTTTTCGAGATGTTCGCCGGACGGCCCGCCTTCGAGGGCGAGAGCCCTATGGATGTCGTTAGCGCGATCCTGAAAGACCCTGTCCCTCCGCCGGGAGAGATAGTGTCCGGGCTTCCGGAAGGCATCGACCGCATTGTCGAAAAGTGCCTTAAGAAAGAAGTGCAGGAGCGCTATCAGAGCGTGCGGGACCTTCTGATCGATCTGACGGACATACGGGACGAGCTTCGATTCAAGGAGAAAAGAAGGCTCGGGGACGAGACCGTCGCTGAAGCCGGCGTTCATCTTACCGAAGGCGATCCCGACGCCGAGACCGGAAGCCTCACTGCCAATATCGTGAAGCAGCGTAGATTCACCGTCCTTCACGTTGCGGGCATCGTCTCACTTCTCCTGATCCCTGTCGTCGGGTATTTCCTCTACGAGTCGTACACCCACAACGCCGCATCGGTCGCCGAGAACGCGGTCACGACCGAACTCGCGAGCTGGAGCAGCGCTCCGGGCGAGCTGTTCAGCGTCGCGAGGTTCTCGCCTGACGGAAAACTCATCGCGTTCTCGTCAACGCGCTCCGGCACGAAAGACATCTGGGTGATGCAGTCGAACTCGACTGAAGCGATCCAGATCACAAAAGACGAGTTTGCGAACACCGATCCGGTGTGGTCGCCGGACGGATCGGAGATCGCCTATTTTTCCGACCGCGGCACCGGAGGCGAGGGAGCGAACACAAGGACCGGTGTCTGGAGGATCTCCGCGCTCGGAGGTTCGCCCAGGTCTGTCGGGCCGATCAAGGACGGAAGCAGCGAGCTTCGAAGATGGACCTCTGCGGGAAAGATCGTTTATCAGTCCGGCGGAGAACTTTACGCGATGGATCCCGACAGCGGAGCGGCCGAAAAGCTGACCAGCCTGGGCTCCGGAAACGGATCCGTTACCTGGGCGGACATTTCAGACGATCACAGCCGAGTGTCATACGTTGTAAGGACCGAGGACCAGACCTGGAAGCTGATGACAGGCGATCTCCGGGGATCCGAGGCTACCGAGATCTACGCGACGGATACAGATCTATCGGACGTAGTTTGGCTGGCGGAGTCGGGCGCCTACTTCTTCAGTGCCGACCGCGAAGGGACGGATCAGGCATTTTACCTCACTTCCGGCTCGTCGGAACCGGTTCAGATCACCCGTAATCCGGCCAGCAGCGTGGTCGTCGATGCGTCCCGGGACGGCGGAAGCGTGCTCGTCACCTCGGTCAGGGAAGAGTCCGACATCTGGACGGCGAGGATCGACTCGGCGGGCGAATCGCCTTTCGCACGGGGAATCGATTCGGAGCTCTGGCCTTCCTCGAGTCCCAACGGCGAAAGCGTTGCTTACCAGTCGGTCCGCAACCTCGACCGTGGGAACAAACTGCTGTCCTCTTCGCTGATGTCAAAGCGGCTCGGCGAGGGCGTCGCGAACGATGAACCTGTTGAGATAGCGAAGAACGGGGCACTTCCGCAGTGGTCCCCTGACGGATCGAAGATCGCGTTCATGCGTACGGGCACGAACGGGTTCTCGATCTGGGTCGTGAACGCCAGCGGCGGAGAAGAACGGAAGATCGCCGACAACGCCCAGTCAATTGCATATTCCGTCTCGCCGTATAACAGGGTTCAGACGAGGGACATCACCTGGCTGCCGGATTCGTCGGGAGTCATATATTCACAGAAGGAGCCGAAAGCGACTTCCCTGAGGGTGGCGCGGCTGGATGGCGGGCCCGCGAGCCCGGTCTCGCCGGCAGGCAACGGCGAATCGCAGTCTTGTCCTGTCTTTTCGGCCGAAGGAGATCGCCTGGCCTTCTTTTCGCAGAGGACCGCAGACGGAAAGGTAGTGCGGTCGATCTGGGTAACAGGTACGGATCTGAAGGACCCTCAAAAGATCTTCGAGACCGATCGGCTGATACGGCTGATCGGATGGGACAAGGGGGACGAGAGCCTTGTTCTCGCAGAGGCTTCGAAGTTCAGCAGTCTGCCGGACGAGACAGGTCTTCTAAGGCTTGGATTATCAGGAGGCGGTCCGGAGCCCTTTGCGAGTTTGCAAAACGCTTATTACTACAATATCTTCACTGCACCGGACAACAGCACCATAGCGTTTGCCGCAAGGCAGGACGGGAAAGATGATATCTGGATCGTTCCCGTTCAAGGCGGCGAGGCCCGGCGAGTGACCGGCAACAACGATTCGGAGGCTTACTTCTCCGCTCTTTCGTGGGCGCCGGACGGCAGATCGGTTTATTTTGGCAAGCAGACGCGATTCAGTTTGCTCTCGAAGATCACAGGCTTGAATGAATAAGGAGACTCAGAAAATGATGAAACACCGTGCACGCAACAGTGTTCGTGCCGTTTTCGCCGCGATCGCCGTACTGTTCGCCGCTCAATTCCTGCCCACTTTCGGTCAGAAGTGCAGTTCGATAACCGACGAGCAGATAGTCGACGCGGTCTACTCGAAGTTCGAAAGGAACGACAAGATCTCTTCCCAGATCAACCATCTGAATTTCACTATCGTACGCGAGCCCGTTTCAGGAACGATGCAGGCCTGGAAGATCCGCGGATGGGTTGAAGACCAGAAGGACCTAGACAAGGTGATGGAGCTTATCCGTGAGGTGTTCGAGGACCTGAACGGTGCAACTTGTTTCGGCAGCATCAAGTTCAACCAGAACGATCTTTACGTGGCTTCGGCGGTTCCATCAGGGTTCAAATCGGAAGGCGGGTGCGTGGGCGATACGAAACCTTGCGGCGACATTTGTATCCCGGTCTCCGAGACGTGCAGTATTACGGGGCGCACGAAGCAGTCAAACTGAGGAATCGGGACCCGGAGCACGAGCAACGGGCATAAGATCGGTACCCGGAGCGCGAGCGACGGGCATAACAAAAGTAAAAGGAAACAGGATTAAAAGGATAATTAGGGTCGCTGATCAGAGTTACTCACGTTGCCGAGTTCCTTGCAGCGTAGGAACTCAAAAGCAGCTATCGTAAGAATCTTGTCTATCCTGTTTTTTCTCTTCCTCTATTAAAGCAGGATCAACAGGATTGACAGTTGAGAATTGAAAGATGGTGATTCCAAGATCCCGGACCCGGTTTTAGAAATGTTTATTGGCTGAGGCTGAATTCGACCCGGTCCAACGACGATTCCCAAAACTCAATTCTCAATCCTTTTCATCCTGTCTATCCTGTTCTCTCTTGATCGTTCAGAAAGAAGACAAAAGAAACAGGATAAACACGATAGTAAGGATCGCTAATCCCGGGTTTCCGCGTAGCAAGGTACTCCGCGACGCAGTCATCTGAAAGCAGTGATCCTTTCGATCTTGTCTATCTTGTTTTTTCTTACCTCACTGCTTATCGCCCAGTTGTTCCAGTTCCTTCTTCACTCTGACAGTTTCGGGATGGCTCGCTCCACGTGTTTTCAACAGCGCCTCATATGCGGAACGCATGAATTCACGGGCCTCTTCGAAACGCTTCTGCGCGGCCAGGTTCATTCCAAGCCGATGCTTTGCTGCCGCCGCGTTGGCGTTGGGGTCTTTCGAATTCGCATTGAAGAACTCAAGGGCACTCCTGTGTTCTGCTTCGCCTTTTTCCAGCATCCCTTGACGCGTAAAATACTCGCCCCTCAGTGACTGGGTCACGGCCGTTATCACGCTTCCGTATGGGTGCAGTTCTCTTCCGGAAGACTCCGTCTTGCTCAACAGTTCGTCGGCCTTTGAGAAGTTCCGCTGAGCCACGTAGATCCGAACGAGCCGGTTCGCGATCTCAAGAGTGTAGATGTTTTTTTCTCCCACGCTTTTCAGGGCCATCTCGTACGCTTCCGAGAACCGCTGCTCCGCCTTGTTCAGGTCGCCTCTCAAGAGCGAGACCTCGCCCAACTCCCTGAGCAGATTCGCGCCATCCAGATTTGCTGCGCCCCCGCGCGAACGAAGTTCCGCCAAACCCTTGTCCAAAACACTCTCGGCCTCTTGAAGTTCTCCAAGGGAAACGAGCGCCGTTCCGAGGTTCCCAAGCAGGACCGGGATCATCCTTCTGGCGTCGCCTTCGAATCCGCTCGCTATTTCAAGGGCCTCTTCATTCAGTTCCGCGGTCTGCCTGAAATCGCCCTTTAGAAGCCTGATGTTACCCAGCCCGCTCAGCGCACCCGCGAGGACCGAGTTCGTCTCTTTGTCATTTCCCCGTCTCGGGCGCAGGAACTCGACCGTCTTCCTGTACTCCTCGCCTGCTTCGTCGAACCTTGCCTGCAGATAAAGCTGATTTCCCAACTGCCCCCGGAACTGCATCGATCTCAGGTTCTCGGGTCCGCGGATCCTCTCATAGTTCTCGATAGCCTTTCTGATCAGCTTCTCCGAGGTTTTGGAATCGCCTTTGCCCATGAACGCCTTGCCGAGAATAAAAAAGATCTCGGCCTGCACTTCGGGTTCGTCGGCCAGGTCCTTTTCGGCGTTCCTAGCCGCAAGGTCCATCGCTTCCGCGACCGTCGCCTGTCTCTTTCGCTCCGGATTCGACGAACTCCAGAAGGGATTGGCGAAGTTGAGAATGTTTCCGACGAAGTTCAGCGCCTCTTTGGTCTTCGCAGCCTCGGCTCTAGCCCTTTCCGCCTCGATCTCCGTCTGTCTCGCCTGCCATAGCGTTGCGCCCAGCCCCACGAAGACGGCAAGCAAGACCAGAAGCGCTGCGCCTGCCGCAAGCGAATTTCTTCGCAGGAACTTCCCCGTCCGGTACATCAGCGTGTCGGGCCGGGCGAGGACCGGCAGGCCCCTCAGGAATCGATCGATGTCGTCGGCAAGCCTTTCGGCGGTCGCATACCTTCGCTCCGGCTCTTTTTTCAGGGCCTTCAGGATGATGTTGTCCAGATCCCCTTTCAGCTGCTGCCAACGGACGGGATGGGCCTCAGGGGAAGTCCTTGTAGAAGCTGACGAAGCTGTCTGATCGCCGGCAGACAACGTCTGTGTGCGATCTCTCGCAGGCGCAAACGTGTGTCGCGAGACCGTATCCGAATTACTTGTACGTGCGGCCTCCGAAGGCATCGGGGGCTCTTCATCCACCACGGCGTCGTAGATCGCCTTCAGGTCATCTTCCTTCGACTCGAAAGGACGCACGCCGCTCATCAGTTCGTAAAGGATCACACCCAGGGAATAGATATCAGCAGCGGTCGTGACGCTTTTCTTCTTTAGCTGTTCCGGAGAAGCGTACGAAGGGGTCATCACCCCGAGTTTTGTGATCGTAGCCGTGCCGGTTTCCCCGATCTCGTCGGTGAGGATCTTGGAAATGCCGAAGTCGAGGAGTTTCGGGACCCCGTTCTTGTCGACGAGGATGTTGGAAGGCTTCAGATCCCTGTGAACTACCAGATTGCGGTGAGCGAAGCCGACGGCCTCGCACACCCTTATGAACATTTCCAGGCGCTCTTTGAGGCCGAGGGAATGGCGGTCGCAGTATTCGTCGATCGGAAGGCCGTCGACGTATTCCATCGTCAGGAACGGAATACCATCTTCGGTAGTGCCCGCATTCAAAAGCCTTGCAATGGACGGATGTTCCAGTGAGGCCAGGATCTCGCGTTCCTTTCTGAACCTGGCGCGAAGCGCAGCGGTGTTGTGCTCGCGCTTGAGAAGTTTCAGCGCGACCTCCTGCTCAAGCTCGCCGTCGGTCCGCTCCGCTAGAAAAACGGCGCCCATTCCGCCGGAGCCCAGCTCGCTCTTGATCTTGAAGACATCTATCAGCTGCCCGATGGGCACTGCGCTGTCCGGCTCGAGAAAATCGTGCGAGAACTCCACCGCGTTGAGGTTAAACGAGGCGGCCGCTTCTTCCTCGAACGTGAGCAACTGTTCCACTTCTCGCCTCACTTCGCTGCTCAAACCCGCACTTGAAAGAAACGCCCGCCTCTCGGAGGGATCGAGCTCAAGGACCTCCTCAAGGATCTCGTTCACCCTGTTGTGATCGATCTCTGGCATAAAACCCTCCCTATAAGCTTGTTCCCTGCGTAGATATGTGCGAACCGAAGACAGACTGTGCCATTCGAGCGGGCGGGCAGGTTACTTGTTAAGTTCCCTGTACAGCCAGAGCCGTGCGGCTCCCCATTTTCGAATCACCGACCTGACGCTGATGTCTAGTGCCTCCGCCATCTCTTCGTTGCTAAGACCACCGAAGAATCGCATCTCCACTATCTTCGACTGCTCTTCACTGATCCCGGCAAGCCGCGTCAGCACTTCGTCGAGGATGAGGATCGACTCCGCCCTTTGCTCGACCGGGAGCTGAACTTCGTCTATCGAGAAATGGATCTGATTGTTTCCGCGCTTCGCCGTCGACCGCGAACGCGCGTGCTGTACAAGGATCTGCCGCATCAGGTGCGACGCGATGCCGTAGAAATGGCTCCTGTTTTTCCAGTCGATCCCGGATTGTTTGCTGATCTGGATGAACGCCTCGTGGACGAGCGCGGTCGGCTGCAACGTGTGGCCCTTTCTTTCGCGCGACATAAGGAGGCGGGCCTGCCGCTTGAGTTCGTCATAAACGAAAGGCATCAGGCGCTCTTTGGCGTCCTCATCACCTTCGTTCCATTCCTGAAGGATCTGAGTGATCTCGGAAGAACTTTGTTCGATCATCTTTGTCGATCGGGCCGATTTGCTGCGGCGCATCGGCCCGGGGCGTCAGGATGGTGCCGATGTTCACTTCTCTGTTATTCGCGTTCGCAGAAAGTTTCCCAAATTCGCGCCTGATCCGCAAAGCAAATTCGCGGTGCGGTCGCGCCAATCCCGGTGATACCGCCCCGATCGCAATTTCCCTATCGGTTTTGGCAGTTTTTTCTCCGGTTCTCACATACACACATAGTTGACCGAATTTCAGTTGTACTAAGAACCCGGAGGAAAGAATGTATCTAAAAATGATCAGAATAGGATTGAAGGGGATTTTCATCCTTGCTGCCGCGTTTTTGTCGGTTCAAGCCATACAGGCGGCGACCTTCACCGTGACCAACACCAACGACAACGGAGCGGGAAGCCTGCGCCAGGCTATACTTGATGCCAATGCGGCACCGGATGCGGATGTGATTCAGTTCGACCCGGGTGTCTTCAGCACGCCGCAGACCATCCCGCTCACGACCGAAGAACTCTATATCGACAGCAACATCACGATAACCGAGCCC
>JAGFIQ010000123.1 GCA_024103495.1 Aridibacter famidurans | reverse complement strand
CCAGGTCCCGGAAGAAGGCCTGTAGACTGCAGGATCTGCTTTTCCGTCCCCGTCGAAATCACCCGGAGCGGGAATGTCACCCGCAGATCCAAAGGGAAACGCGAAGAACGAATCGTCCTCGCTTCTGAGAATGAACCACTCACCCGTCGAAGGACGCCAGAACGCGACGTCCGTCCTGCCGTCGCCCGTGAAATCCGCCGCGACGGGAACATCGGTCGAGGTTCCAAATGCAAGACCCCTGGTCCCCGAATCGGAGGAACGGAGCAGCCACCACTGCGCCGTCGGCTGGCTGTTCGGCCTGAAGACCGAGACGTCGGTCGCCCCGTCCCCGTCGAAGTCGAACGGCACTCCGAGTCCCGAGCTCTTTGAAATGGGAAGAAATCGGGCAACGAAGAAATAACCGGGCGGTGGCATGCCCGAACCGAGCAACATCCCTGAAACGATGAACTTGCCGTCGGCCTGCAATTCAATGTTCTGGGTGATCGGCGAATGGTTGGGATGCACCCGCTGATTTGCGACGCCTCCGGTCCCAAAGTTCACGTCCGGGGTTCCGTCGGCTTCAAATCGGAGAAGCGCCGGCCCGCCCATAAATCTGCTTAGTACGACAAATTTGCCGTCGGCCTGCAACGCAATGTCCGACCCGAATTCGTTAGACGAATCCGTAAATGACTTAACAACAAGTCCATTCTGCCCGAATGTCGTGTCGAGCAGCCCGTCGGCTGTCAGACGTATGATCCCTATGTCGCTGTTTGCGTTCGTGGCAGTGCCCGTGAGCAATATCTTGTTGTCCGGCAGTACTGACATACCCTGAACCGAATCATCTCCGGAACCCACTGATATCCGGGCCATGCCCGGAAGGAGGCCCGAACCGAATGAAAGATCCGGATTGCCGTTCGTTTGCACCCTAAAACAAGTGAACTTCTCATCTTCCTTCAACAATCTTGAAAACCCGCAGACCACGATCCTCTGGTCGGACTGAAGCCCCACCGCCGTAGCGGAAGAATCCGGATTTACCGAGACGTGATACCGTCCGTCGCCGTGAAATGAATTGTCTATCGATCCGTTGGAAAGCATCCGCAGTATCACCATGCTCCCTTCGAAAGGACTCGACGAGAAATCCGAACCGCCTGCAAGCACGATCTTTCCATCTGCCTGCAGAGCGATCCTGCCGCCTTCTTCATTTCCTCCGCCCTGGAAATCAAACGAAGCAAGACCATCTCCGTCAAAACCGGAATCGGGAGTTCCGTTCGAGCTGAGACGCAGGACATAGAAATCTACGGAGGACCCGAAGAAGCTAGTCCCGGCGACCAGGATCTTACCGTCGGGTTGGATCTTCAGATCCGCAACGTCTTCAAAGAAGCCGACACTGAGATTGACCCTTCCTCCGGTACCGAAACCGGGGTCCGGTGATCCATCCGTGTTGAACCGGGAGATCGAAACGAAGTCCTGTGAACCATTGGTGGAGACCTCAATCCCGGCAAAGACGATCTTGCCGTCTGCTTGTACGGCACTTGCAGTTCCGAACCGAAGCGTGGTCGATGACGTGATGAACTGGCGGATCGTTACCCCGCCGCTTCCAAATGTCGGGTCGAGGTTGTTTGCCGAAGCGCGCAGCGGCAAAACGAGCAGTAGGGCCGAGAGAATGAGGGACCCGATAGGTAAAGACTTCATAAACTGATCGCTCTTTCGAGAATGTCCTGCTCGATCTTCGGAAAATAACTCAGGCGATTGATCGATTGATATAGATACAGAATACAAAAATGGCCTCCGTTATAACAGAGGCCATCTTGTTTGTTCAAGAGATTGAGATTACATTCCCATTCCCATTCCGCCGCCCGGCATTCCGCCCGGCATGTCGTCCTTCTCTTCCTCGATGTCCGAGATCATCGCTTCCGTCGTCAGCATAAGGCCGGCGATCGAAGCGGCGTTCTGAAGAGCGGTCCTTGTTACCTTGGCCGGATCGATAACGCCGGCGGCAACGAGGTCCTCGAACGCTTCAGTCGCGGCGTTGAAGCCGTAACTGTCGCTGTCCTCGGCACGAACGTTCTCTACGATCACCGCGCCTTCTTTGCCTGCGTTGTTCGCGATCTGTCGGAGCGGCTCCTCAAGGGCCCTCTTCACGATCGAAACGCCTATGTTCTCGTCCTGGTCGACCGCTTCCGTGTCGAAGTTGTCGAGAGCCTTCGAGGCCCGGACAAGCGAAACGCCTCCGCCCGGAACTATGCCTTCTTCGACAGCCGCGCGGGTTGCGTGCATCGCGTCTTCAACACGAGCCTTCTTCTCCTTCATCTCGGTCTCGGTTGCCGCGCCGACCTTGATCACTGCCACTCCGCCGACAAGCTTCGCAAGGCGTTCCTGAAGCTTCTCACGGTCGTAATCGGAGCTAGTTTCCTCGATCTGGGTGCGGATCGTCTTGACGCGGCCTTCGATCGCCTCGCCGGAACCTGCGCCCTCGACGATCGTCGTGTCGTCCTTGTCGATCGTGATCTTCTTGGCACGTCCGAGGTCGTCGATCGAGATCGCCTCGAGCTTGATGCCCAGGTCCTCGCTGATCACCTTGCCGCCCGTAAGGGTAGCAATGTCCTCAAGCATCGCCTTGCGGCGGTCTCCGAACCCGGGAGCCTTGACGGCGGCGACGTTCAGCGTGCCGCGGAGTTTGTTGACCACGAGCGTCGCAAGGGCTTCGCCTTCGACGTCTTCAGCGATGATCAGAAGCGGCTTGCCGAGTTTGGCAACCTGCTCGAGGATCGGAAGAAGGTCCTTCATATTCGAGATCTTCTTCTCGTTGATCAGAATGTACGGATCGTCGAGAACAGCTTCCATCCTCTCAGGATCGGTAACGAAGTACGGCGAAAGGTATCCGCGGTCGAACTGCATTCCTTCGACAACTTCGAGGGTCGTGTCCATCGTGCGCGATTCCTCGACCGTGATGACGCCGTCCTTGCCGACCTTCTTCATCGCCTGGGCGATGATCGTTCCGATCGTCTTGTCGCCGTTGGCAGAAACCGTTCCGACCTGAGCGATCGAGTCGCCCGAGACGGGCTTGGAGTTATTCTTGATCTCTTCGACCACGCGCTCGACGGCCTTGTCGATGCCGCGCTTCAGAGCCATCGGGTTCGCGCCGGCCGCAACCGTGCGGACGCCTTCCTTGAAGATCGCCTGAGCCAGGACCGTGGCGGTCGTGGTTCCGTCGCCGGCGACATCCGAAGTCTTCGAAGCGACCTCGCGTACCATCTGCGCGCCCATATTCTCGAGCGAGTCCTTCAGTTCTATCTCCTTCGCGACCGTAACACCGTCCTTCGTGATGGTCGGCGAGCCGAACTTCTTGTCGATGACAACATTGCGTCCTTTCGGTCCGAGCGTCACCTTGACCGCGTCGGCCAGCTGGTTGACGCCGCGCAGGATCGCCGCGCGGGAAGTTTCACCGTGTACTACTTGCTTTGCCATAATTTCCTCCGTGAAAGATCTTTGCTATGTAAATATATTTCGTCAGCAGAGTTGTTAGCCTTGCTCAAGGACAGGTACAAGCCCTGCCCTTACAATTCGGCCGCGCTCAGCAAACTTAACTAGCGCTCGCTCCCGCGCGCTCGATGATCCCGAGGATCTCGTCTTCGCGCATCATCAGAAGCTCTTCGCCGTCGATCGTTATCTCGGTCCCGCTGTATTTGCCGAAAAGCACGCGGTCGCCCTCTTTGACGTCGAGCTGCTGACGCGTTCCGTCTTCTTTGTACTTGCCGGCACCGGCGGCGATGACCTCGCCTTCCTGGGGCTTTTCCTTGGCGGAGTCGGGGATGATGATGCCGCCGGATGTCGTCGTATTCTCGTCGACGCGGCGGATGATCACACGGTCATGAAGGGGTTTGATAGTTGTAGCCATTTCTAATTCCACTCCTTTTCTTTCGTGATGAATTTTAGCTTTAGCTGATATTATCTTCCGGACCGCAGATGCGACCGGAAGCTTTTAGCACTCTCTCGTCAAGATTGCTAGTATAGGAAAACTTTCACAACCTTTCAAGTGGTTTCTTTCACTGCTTAGAAAATCTGAGCCCAACGTTGTCAAGATTATGTCGATTGAACTCTCGGGTATCAACATTTATCCGATCAAATCCGTAAGAGGCATCTCGCAAAGAACGGCGGAGGTCCGGGAAAAGGGACTCCGGGGCGACCGTATGCTAATGGTAACGGACGATTCGGGCAGATTCCTGACACAGAGGGAAATTCCCGCACTTTCGCAGATCGAGGCCTCGGTCGATGAGTCGTCGCTAAAACTCATGGCAGAAGGAGCGGGGAGCGTCATTTTTCCAGTCCCGAACAACGCTCCGATGGGCAGGGTCGAAGTCTGGCGTGACGAATGTGAAGCGCAGGATCTTGGCCCGGGCGCGGCGGAATGGATAAGTGAGTTTCTTGGTGCTCCGTGCAGGCTTGTACGCATGCCGGAAAGCGGGACCAGGTCGCTCGACCCGAACTACGGAATTGGAAAGGTGAGCTTTGCGGACGGCTTTCCGGTGTTGCTGGCTTCCGAATCGTCGCTTGAGGAACTGAATTCAAGGCTCACTGAAGGAATACCTATGAACCGGTTCCGCCCGAACTTTGTAGTCAGAGGGTCAAGGCCGTTCGAAGAGGACAGTTGGAACCGGATAAGGATCGGGAAGTGCGAGTTCCGTGTAGTGAAGCCGTGCGCGCGATGCGTGGTCACAACGATCGATCAGGCAAGCGGAACGAAAACGGGGAAGGAACCCCTCAGGACGCTTGCAATGTTCAGGAAAGCCTCGGAAGTTATTCCGGCGACGTATGCGGCTTTCGGGCTGAACCCAAACGATGTCCTGTTCGGGCAGAATCTGATTCCGGAAGCAGAGGGCTCGTCAGTGGCGGTTGGCGATCCGGTTGAAGTGTTGGCGTAACGCCTTGCGGTCAGCTTTGCTTCCTGCGCGGTCCGGAGACGTCGCGCTTTTGAGGTCTCGAAGCCTTGCTCGCGCGGGGTCCCGAACCGTTGTAAGAAGCCAGCCTTTTTGCCACCGTGTTGCGGTGCATTCCCAGCGTGTCGGCCGTATTGGAGATATGGTGTCCGTTGCGTTCCAGCGCGCGCTCGATGTAGACCCTCTCGAATTCTTCAAGAGCCTCGCTCAGAAGTATCTGCCCGTCCAGCATCTTCTCAACAAGGGATTCAAGTTGCTCTTTCATCATCGGAATTCTCGTCCCGTGCAGGGCCTTCCTGCTCAGAACGGACGTCGTCTTGTTATCAGGCTTCCCGAAACTCCTCGCCCGTGATGCGGCGAAACGCCTCCCTGTACCTCTCTGCCGTGGCGTTCACGATCTCTTCCGGCAGCGGAGGCGCCGGCGGAGTTTTGTCCCAATCGAGCGATTCCAGGTACTCGCGAAGGAACTGCTTGTCGAATGACGCCTGAGCGTGACCCGGTTCGTAGGCTTCCGCCGACCAGAACCTGGACGAATCGGGGGTAAGGACCTCATCGATAAGAAGGATCCTGCCCCGGCTGTCGAGACCGAACTCGAACTTCGTGTCGGCGATGATAATTCCCCTCGATGCCGCGTAGGCCGATGCCTCGGTGTACAGTTCGAGAGCCCGCTGCTTCAGTTCTGCAGCAGCGTGTTCACCGATGATCTCCGCGAATCTCTCTTCCGAAATATTCTCATCGTGGCCTTCTGCGGCCTTTGTGGCGGGAGTGAAGATCGGAACTTCCAGCTTCGCGCATTGTTGAAGACCCGCGGGCAGTCTGTGGCCGCAAACTTCACCCGTCTGCAGATAATCCTTCCAGCCGGAGCCTTCCAGGTATCCCCGAACCACGCATTCGACGGGAAAGACCCTGGTCCGGGTGACGATCGTGGATCGCCCCTCGAGATCTTTTCTGCCGGCCGCTTCCGGGATCGAGGAGACTTCGGTCGTGATCAGGTGGTTCTCACTGATTCCCTCCAGCTTTCGGAACCAGAACTCGGAAATGGCGGTAAGGATCGAGCCCTTTCCCGGAATCTGATTGGGCATCACGCAGTCGAACGCGGAGATCCTGTCGGTGGCGACCAAAAGGAGCCTCTCTTCGTCGATCTCGTAAACGTCCCGCACCTTGCCGCGGTGAAGCAGCAAAAGTCCCGGGATCTCGGTTTCGGAAACGGTCTGGACCGGATTCATTCGTTGAATGGAGCTTCAGGAAGCGGAGTCTGTAGAGCCGTGGTAAAACTCTATTACTAATTTCCCCCCAGGTAAAGAACCGCCGGGGGATTCGTGCATTATCCGCCGAGAATTCTCTTGATTTAAGAATGTTTAATAATCTTGCTTCACATTTAACACAAAAAATTGCATAATTGAAACGTGCCGGCGCCACGGCCGGCACCCTGCCTGACCTCGCAATTGCCCTGTCGACCTTTTCTGCGGGCGAACGAACCCAAGTGAACTCGCGCAAATTCCTGTTATGAAAAAGACATTCCTATCTTCGGCCGTCTCGATATCGGCCACAGCGCTCATCGTTTCTCCCGGTGTATTCGCCCAGTCAAGCGCAAATTCGGGCGGAGGCGGATCCCTCTTGTGGGTCTTCCTCGTCGGAATGATCGTTGCGCTCGCAGTCGGAGGCGTGATCGCGTGGCGTATGAACCAGAAGGAACTTGCTTCGACCACGGCCGGAATCAAAGATCACGGATTCGGTCCGGACAAGAAAACCCCCGGTAGCGGCGGTGTTGTCCAGAGGTCCGAGCGGAAACGCGGTTCGAGAAGCAGTGACAGCGCGACTTCAAACCCGTCGCTTCACGGGATTGATATTGACGACGTTAAGGACAAGATGGAGAAGATACGCTTCCAGCGGCTTCCCATCAACAGGATCGACTCGCTCAAGACCCCAAGAGCTTTCAGCGCGCTCCCGGCAGGCGACGAAGAAGAACTTCTGAAGGCCATCGAGGAATCCGATGTCGAATTTGTGGAGAGCGAAGAAGTCCGTGATGCGGCTCTCGACGTGCTCGCAGGCTTCAGGACGAGGAATTCGGTCGACGCGATCGCCCAGATGGCGATCTACGATCTGTCTTCCACGCTTCGGTCCAAGGCGGTAGGCATCCTTGCGGACATCGATCACGAGTCGGTGTTCGAATCTGTGATCCTTTCCTGCGCCGATCCCACCAGGGAGGTCAGGGCCGCGGGCGCAAAGGCTCTTTTCAAGCTGAGTTTCAACCGTGCAGATGCGTGGCTGCGGCTTGCGGAATCTGCGGACTCGTACAGGGTCTCTCAGGCGGCGAAAGCGGCGATCGAAGCTGATTTCGTAGGACGCTCGCTGGAACGCCTGGTCCACAAGGACGTCTCCTACGCGGGCGAAGCACTCGCGCTTCTCGCCTTGCTAATACGAGCCGGCGAAACCGATGAGCTTCTCGACTACCTCCTTCTTGGTGACAAGAAAGATGTGAAACTCGCATTGCTGCGGGTCTTCAAGATCGTCGGAGACGAGGCCTCGATCGAGAAACTGCGGGCTCTCGTGGATTCCGAAAGCCTTGTGGACGACGTCCTTGCAGAGGCGAGTGTCGTGGTCGGCACAAGGGAAGAAGCGGTTGCGAGTGAATAGAGCGGCGTGAAAGATTCTAACTGCCTTCGGCAGGCCGGAATATGAGGGGCGGGCCCACACCTGCCCCTTTCGATATTGCGGACCTGCTTTTCCCGCCGGCGCGGTCTTTGTCACGCCGGGCCACTACAAGCTAGAATTTCCTGATGAAGTTCAAGCTTGATTCCCCTCACGCGCCGACCGGCGACCAGCCGACGGCGATCGGGGAACTTGTCGGTAATCTCGAAGCAGGGGTCAAGGACCAGGTTCTTCTCGGCATCACCGGTTCCGGTAAGACATACACCATCGCGAACGTGATCGAGCGCACCCAGCGCCCGACGCTCGTCATCGCCCACAACAAAACGCTCGCAGCGCAGCTGTACCAGGAGTTCAGGTCTTTCTTTCCGGGGAACGCGGTCGAGTATTTCGTCTCCTACTACGACTATTACCAGCCTGAAGCTTACGTTCCCGCTTCGGACCTCTACATAGAAAAAGAGGCGACGATCAACGATGAGATCGACCGCCTCAGGCTTTCAGCGACGCGTGCGCTGTTCGAAAGGCGCGACGTGATCGTCGTCGCGTCCGTTTCGTGCATCTACGGCCTCGGCGATCCGGACGCGTATTACGGAATGCTTTTATTCGTTGAACCCGGACAGACGATAACGCGCGACGAACTCCTCAAGAAACTTGTCGAACTGCAGTACGAACGCACCGAGATCGCTTTCGAACGCGGGAACTTCAGGGTCAGGGGCGACATCGTCGAGGTCTATCCGAGCTACCAGGACACCGCCTACAGGATCGAGCTCTGGGGCGACGAGATCGACGCCGTGTATTCGATCGACCCGCTTTTGGGCGAGGTGATCGAGAAACACGATTCGCGTGTTCCGATCTATCCGAAAACGCACTACGTGATGTCGAAGTCCACCATTTCGAGGGCGGTGCGATCGATCAAGGAAGAGCTCGTCTGGTGGGAAGAAGAGCTGATCAAGCAGGGCAAGCTCGTCGAATCGCAAAGGCTTCACCAAAGGACTATGTACGACCTGGAGATGATGAAGGAAATGGGCTTCTGCCGCGGTATCGAGAATTATTCGCGGCACCTGACCGGCAAGAAGCCCGGCGAGCCGCCTCCGACGCTGCTTCATTATCTCCCCGAAGACGCGCTGATCGTGATCGACGAGTCGCACCAGACGATCCCGCAGCTCGGCGCGATGTACAAGGGCGACCAGTCGCGAAAGGGAACGCTCGTGGAATACGGCTTCCGCCTGCCTTCGGCGAAGGACAACCGGCCCCTGAACTTTGAAGAATTTCTCTCAATGATCGGGCAGACGATCTACGTCTCCGCCACCCCCGGAAATTTCGAGCTCGAAAGAACCGAAGGCGAGTTCATCGAGCAGATCATACGCCCGACGGGTCTGATCGATCCGAGGATCGAGGTCCGGCCGGTGAAGGGCCAGATCGACGACCTGCTCGAAGAGTGCCGCGTCCGCGCCGAACGCAACGAACGCGTCCTTGTCACTACCTTGACGAAGAAGATGGCGGAGAATCTCTCCGAGTACTTCGCGGAGGTCGGAGTGAAGGTGACGTACCTGCATTCGGACATCGACACGCTGGAACGGATCAAGATCCTGCGCGACCTGCGCCGGGGAGAGTTCGACGTGCTGGTCGGCATCAACCTCCTCCGCGAAGGGCTCGATCTTCCGGAGGTTTCGCTCGTCGCTATCCTAGACGCCGACAAGGAAGGTTTCCTGAGGTCGGAGCGCAGCCTGATCCAGACGATGGGACGCGCGGCGAGGAACGCCGACGGTATGGCGATCCTTTATGCCGACAAGATAACCGACTCGATGCGCGCCGCGATCGACGAAACGACCCGCCGGCGCGAGATCCAGGAAGCATATAATGAGGAGCACGGGATAACGCCCAGGACAATCGTCAAGCCGGTCGAGGCGACGCTCGTCACGGCCTACGAAGCCGATTATTTCAAGGTGCCGCTGGAATTGGAGAAGTACGAAGAGTACTCGCCCAAGCAGCTGCGCGCTCTGATCGAGAGTCTCGAGAACGATATGCGCATCGCCGCGAAGGAGATGAAGTTCGAGCAGGCGGCGGAATACCGCGACAAGATCAAATACCTGCGCGACAGGGAACTGCAGATCCGCTAAACCTGAATACAAACCAAAAGATGATCATAAAGACCGAGAAGAGCGAGTTCGGAGATTACCTGGCCGACGCGAGCAACATTCCGGGCGGCGCCGCCGAACGCGTGTTCGTTCCGGAGACGGCAGAAGAGGTGGCGGAGGCGGTAAAGGCCGCCGAAGGTCCGATCACGATAAGCGGCGCGAGGACGGGGACTGTCGGCGGGGCGGTTCCATTCGGAGGCTCCGTGATATCGCTTGAAAAGCTGAACTCGATCGTCAAGATCGACAGGGACGCGATCACGGTAACCGCAGGCGCGGGAGTCATCCTTGCCGATCTTCAAAAGGCTGTCGAGGCCGAAGGCCTGTATTATCCGCCCGATCCTACGGAATGGAGCTGCCAGATCGGCGGGACGGTCGCGACGAACGCCAGCGGAGCAAGGAGCTTCAAGTACGGCTCTACAAGGGACTTTGTCAGAAAGATCTCATTGGTCCTCGCGGACGGAGACACGATAAGCATAGAGCGCGGCAAACACATCGCCGAGAACGGAAAACTGCGCCTCACGACTCACTCCGGCCGCGAGATCGCCGCGAAAGTTCCCACATACCGGAAACCGGATGTCAGAAAGGACGCTTGCGGCTTTGTATCCGGTGAAGGCGTGGACGCCATCGACCTGTTCATCGGAAGCGAGGGCACGCTCGGGATCATCACCGAGGTCGAACTGGCGCTGGTGCCGAAACCCTCCGGCTCTTTGTCGGGAATAGTCTTCTTCCGGGAGGAATCGGACCTTCTCGATCTGGTCCGCGCGGCTCGCGAGGCCTCGTTCGCGACTCGGGCCGGAAGATCCGAAGGGATCGACGCCGCGTTGATCGAATACTTCGACAGACACTCACTCGATCTGATCGCCGAGAAGTTCCCTGAGGCCCCCGAAGGAATGGCGGGCGCCGTCTTTTTCGAGCAGGAAACGACGGACGACAACGAGGACGCACTCTTTGACGCGTGGAACGAGCTGTTTGAAGGCCACAACGCAGAGATGGAGCAGTCGTGGTTCGCGGTCAGCGAGAACGATCTGGCGAAGATGCGAGAGTTCCGGCACGCGCTTCCGGTCGCGGTAAACGAGCGCGTTGTGCGGAACAAGCAGAAGAAGATCGGGACCGACATGGCGCTCCCTGACGAAACTTTCCCTTCGTTCCTCGATTACTGCCGAGGGAAACTCGATTCGAGCGGCCTGGAATATGTGATCTTCGGTCACATTGGCGACAATCATCTCCATATCAACCTCCTGCCAAAGGACGATAACGAGGCGGTCAGGGCCCGTCATCTGTACGGACGATTCATCGCGCAGTCGATAATGCTCGGCGGGACCGTCAGCGCCGAGCACGGCATCGGCAAGCTGAAATCGAGGTATTTGTACGTGATGTACGGCGAGCGATACCTGAACGAGATGGCGGACCTGAAGCGGGCCTTCGATCCGGAGTTCCGCCTCGGGCCGGGGAATATGATCGATCGGAAGTATTTGTGACTCCTACGGAACGCACGCGTCCCGCGTGCAGTGAGCGAAGCGAAAACATCGGCTTTGGGAACCGCATATACCCCTCCGAGCTCACGTGAAGTCGGAGATCCCGCGGCCGAGCCGCGGATGCGGGCAGGCTGCCCGCGCTCCAAACGAACTTTTCCGTGTATAATGTCGTTCCATCAAGCAGTTGACACTCAGTTGCCTCCCAAAATATCCCATTTTCCGGAGATAATTATGAAAAACAGATTCGCACTCTTGTCAGTTCTTGCTCTGCTTCTTCTAGTGGTCCTCGGCTGCGGCCTCGGGGGACTTGTGGGCTCCGGCGACTCGGAAAGCGGCAGCGGCGATAGTTCGAGCACTTCTGACGGTTCCTCTGATTCGGGCTCGTCGGCCGGCGACCTTGTGAAGGTGGGGATCCCCGAGTGCGACGAATTCGCGCAGTACATCAACGAACAGTCGGAGACGATCGGTGAGGATTCCTGGGCCGCGCGAGCAATCGTCGAGATGTACAAGCAGTCCATCTTCCGGGGCCTCAAGGAAAGCGTCGAGAAAATGAACGATGAGGAGAAGGCAAAGATGGCAGACACCTGCAAGCAGGCTTTCGAGAACGTCAAGAAGCAGATGGAAGGGAAAGAGAAGTAGCTCTCAGTCGGATACAGACTTCTAATGGGGCGCGGTTACCGATCACCGCGCCCCTTCGCATTTGTGTGCACTGATGGCGGATTATAGAATCGTCTACGACTACCTGATCTGTTTCGGAGCAACACACAATGGTCAAAGCTATCCTTATGGATTTCAACGGCGTCGTCATCGATGACGAGCCGATCCAGATGCGCGCGTACGCCGAGGTCTTCAAGGCCGAAGGCATCGAGCTGACCGAGGAGATGTACTACGACTGCCTCGGAATGAATGACGATTACTTCGTCGGAGCCATCGCCGCGAAAGCCGGCGCCGAGTTCGCCGACGAGAAGGTCTCGCAGCTGATCGGAGCCAAATCCGACGCGTGGCTCGCTGAGATGGATAAGGGAATACCGCTGTTCGAGGGAGTCGAGGATTTCATAAGGCGTATGAGCCAAAGTTTCGAGATCGGACTCGTGAGCATGGCGATGCGAAAGGAGATCGATCACATTCTCGATATAACGGGCCTTGCGCCGTTCTTCTCCGCCATCGTCAGCACCGAAGATGTCTCGACCACAAAACCGGACCCGGAATGCTACAGGAAGGGATTCGAGGCTATTGACCGCGCGCATACTTCGAAGAACGGCTATCCCGTACTGCGCCGGGGCTGCGTCGTGATCGAAGACTCTCCGCAGGGGATCGCATCAGGGAAAGGCGCGCGTCTGAGAGCGCTCGGGGTTACGAACACGGTCGACGCCGGCCGTTTGAGGGAAGCGGGGGCCGACGCGGTGACAGAAAGCCTCAGGGACTGGAACGCCGAATCCTT